>CACZYN010000028.1:30112-39338 GCA_902785445.1 uncultured Anaerovibrio sp. | reverse complement strand
GTGGCCTTCGGTGCTGGGCACCGGGTGGTGCCAGGGTTTACCACTCATCGAACGGCTGCGGCAAATATGGTTTCCCCGCCCCGCCGCGCCCCCGCGCAATTGCAAGCACTTCCGCAACGCTACGGTTTCCGCGCCACTGATTGCAAGCGCGATGCACCGCCCCGTGGTTGTTGTAGTCCAACGCGCAAGCCTGCGGAGTTGGATAGCCGCCTTCCCAGTAACGCGAAACAGGCACCAACTCATCCACTTCATCCTGATATTGACGAGTCTGTTCCTTAAGCTCCTTTAAAAGAACTCGGGTAGACTCCACATCATTCTTGGTGTTTTCGTATATCTCAAAGATCTGACCCTTACTGCCGTCCATAGCAGAAATAGTCTGTTTAAAAGCATCTTTAAGCAAGCGTTCTTCCTGAGCGTCATTATCGGTATCTAATAAGTCAATGTTCACTTTTATAACGCCCCCTCTACACTCTCTAATAATTTTAACCTAAACTGCCCTGCCAATGCAAATAAATATTACTTGCATTTATCCCTAAATACGATTAAAATTTTATTTAGTTATGACTAATTTTCAACGCAAGGAGAGTTCAGTAAACCCATGAGCATTTTTGACAGATTTTTACCTAAGAAAAAACCACTTGAGATAAAAAATAATATTCCCAAGGAGAAGGAAACTATTAAGAAAACCTTCAGCGTATATTGCCATAAGCACCATGGCACCAGCGGCAGCAAGCTTTGTCCGAAATGTACCGCCCTGTTGGCCACCGTTATGACCAAAATGAACAAGTGCCCATACGGCATTACCAAGCCAATCTGCGATCGCTGCGAGATTCAGTGCTTCGGTGAAAAGCAGACCAAGGAATTTATGGAAATCATGCGCTCCGCCGGTACAGGAATGTTCTTTAGACATCCAATCATGGCCATCAAGCACAAAATGGCCAGCATGAGTGTGGATTACTCCAAGCACGAAATGGAAAAGCGCCAGCGGGAAAAGGAAAAGGCCAGAGAAAAATTGGCTCAGGAAAAGGCCAAGGCCAAGGAAAAGGACCGCAACAAATAATAGCAATTAATCAACGGGGATGTTGCCCATATAGCAGCAGCCCCGTTTTTTTGTGTTTATTTATTCAGCAAATCATATTCCGGAAAGGTTTTCAGTAAATAATCCCCGATGGCTTCACCGATAATCCGTTTGCCCTCCTGATCCGGATGCAAACCATCAGTGGTGAGCTCAGCCTTTAACTGGCCCTCGGCATCGGTCATGGCTGGAGTAACATCCACATTATAGGTCTGTTTCTTTATCCATTGATTGAGAACCTGCTGCTGGTATTTCCAATTCCAAGCGGGATCCTCCACTGTTTCTGTCCTATGCATCAAAGCAGCATTAATTGGGGTAGCTGTAGCAAACACCGGAATTATATTATGGTATTCGCATTCCGCCAAAATCTTTTCCATGGCCTCAATGGTTTCCCAGGCGTCTTCCCCAGCCCGGAAATTGTTCACGCCGCCCATTATTACCAAAATCTTGGGGTTAAAGCCCACCACATCGCTATCAAATCTTTGGGCCATATCCTGAACTGTATCGCCGCTGTGCCCCAGATTTTTTATAGGTACCTTGGAATAGGTCTCCCAACTATACATAATATAGCCCGGTGGGGTATTGCAGGTACCGCCTCCGTGGGTAATACTATCCCCTAAGGTAGCCACCTTGGCCGATTTCTCCACGAAAAACTCTCCAGGGTCCGACCAGTCGGTATTAGGCTGTCCCTGCTTATCCAAGGACCGAACCTGCCACATGTAATGGCCTGGCCAGGTATAACCCCCATCCTCATAAATCACATTGCTCTTGGTTTGCAGTTCCCGAATTACCTTATATTTGCTGGGGTCATCCTTGTTTTCCAAGCTGATGCGGACTTCATAACCGCCGCTGCCCAGTACTGGTATCCAGGAATATACCGGATACAGAGGGAAATACTCCATTTTGGCAAACTCTGCCGTAGTACGAGGAGCTACTGGATTTATTTCTTCCTCCGCCACGGGCTTTAACTCACTGAAATCCCCCAGAACGTTGCCATTGTAACCAATGGGACCTACCCGCCAATAACAGTCCTTGATATTAGGTATAGCAGAGGTATCCAGCTCAAAGCCCGAAGTAGGAATGCGGTTTTTCACCACCACCCGGTTGTCAATGCTAACGACGTTGGACTTCATAACCTCCAACCGATAGCTTACCGCTCCGGAAATAGGTTCCCAATGAATCCGTACCTTATCCACCGGTGTTTCCGGCAAATCGGCCAAAGCCAAGGAGGAATTCCCCCACACTAAAACCACGGCCAACATTACTGTGGCCCAAAATCTATATGCAAAGTTCAACTTTATCGCTCCCAAAATTACTGTTCTTCGTCAAATTTTATATTAGTGATAATCCGCCCCAGCCGGGTGCCGGAAATAAAATTCCACAGCCATTTTGTACCTACAGTGATATCCGCATGGGTGCCCTCCAACCGCAACAGGTGCAGGAACATCCAGATACACCAGGCAAAGAAGCCGCCAATCTTCAGCCAGCCCCAGGATACTACTGCCTGACACCGACCGATGGTGGCCATGCTGCCGTGATCCACATAGGTGAATTCCTTCAGCTGGGTATTACCCTTTATCAGGGCTTTAATATTGTCCACCGCCACATTGGCTTCCTGTATAGCCACTGGAGCCACCGTTGGCAATGGATGACCATCCTGCAGAAAATGGGCATTGTCGCCGATGGCGAAAATCTCCGGATACCCCGGTACCTGCAAGGTTTTCTCCACGATTACCCGGCCCGCCCGGTCACATTCCGTACCAATGGTGGAGGCCAAGCGATGGGCCCGGACTCCTGCCGCCCAAATAACGGTTTTACTAGGAATAAAGGTACCATCCTTCAAATAGAGACCCTCTTCACTGCAATCGGCCACCGCCGTGTTCAGCATTACCTCTACCCCTTTATCCTGCAACACCTTCAAGGTGTATTGCTGAAGCTTTTCCGGCATCATAGGCAGTACCCGATCCGTGGCTTCAATAAGCTTAATGCTGACCTCATCAAAATTCAGGTTCGGATAATCCAGCTTCTGCACTGCTACCAGCTCTGCCAAAGCGCCAGCTTCCTCCACCCCGGTAGGGCCGCCCCCCACACAAATAAAGGTGAGCATCTGCCGCCGTACGCTTTCGCTGTCCAGCTGTTTATTAGCCCGCTCAAACATGTGCAGCACATGATTTCTGATGTGCAAGGTTTCCTGAATGGTCTTCATACCATAGGAATACTTTTCCACATTTTCCAGGCCAAAGAAATTATTAGTGGCTCCAGCGGACACTATCAGATAATCATAGGAAATATCCCCATGATTGGTATGTAAAATTTTGTTTTTCCCATCGATCCCCGTGGCCTTGGCCATGAATAAATCAATATTCTTCATCTTACGGAACATGGCCCGCACCGGGAAGGATATGTCATCGGTGGACAGGACCGCCGTGGACAGCTGATATAACAATGGCTGAAACAAATGGTAATTGGTGCGGTCCACCAGAGTTATTTTCACCTTGGCCTTGGCCAGAGCCTTAATGGCCGCTACGCCACCAAATCCGGCACCTACCACCACAACATGAGGTAATTTCTCGGTCAAAGTCGTCCCTCCCTATCCAGTACACTATCTAAATAATCCTAAAACATTTTCCCAAAATCACAAAGGATATCTTATCACTATTGTCCGTTACTTGCAACGGCAGCCGCAATAGCCGCTCCCACACTGGAACCGTCCTTTACCAGCACTGGTTCAATGCCTCCGGCCTCATCCCCTAAAATTTCATAGAGGGCTCGGCGAACATTTTCCTGAACATGAGGCATCAGCTGATACACGGAGCCATCCACCGCAATATGCTGCGGCTCAATCTTCCCTTGGCCAGACAAGTGCCACAAGGTCCCCGCCCAGGTAGCTGCCACCAAGCGGGCAGAGCGAATGGTAATGGCTTTGGCCAGCTCCCGTAGCTTTTCCACAATCTCTGAGTTCGTATACCCCAAAAGGGAAATTACGATGCGAGCAGCTTCCGCTTCATCCCCCATAATAGCTGACATATCTGCCGCCGATAATTCCGGTGTCGTGGATAAATTAAATAATTCTCTTATGAGCTGGCTATACAGCATCCCCATATATCGGCCGGACACCATTTTTTCCAGCCGTTGACGTCCGGGCTGCTCCGAGGCCTCATCCAGCTCAATATCCCATTTGGTAGGTACCAGCTTAGAAAAACCACCAGATTCCATATTCAATACACAAGGAGGCCGCCCCACATCGGGCATGGGCTCCATATAGCAGGTATTGTGCCCGGTGGCATAAATGGAGCCAATCCGGGTATCAGGATAGCTATAGGCCGTGGCTAAAAGCACGGCCACCGTGTCATTAATAATGGCCACGGGCTTAACATTGTCCAAGCCAGCTCTATTTAAGGCTGCGGTCAGCAGGGCATTTATATCCTGCCCCTCCACCCCCGGCACAGCAAATTCCTTGGCCCATTTAATCAGGCGGGCAGTATTGATATCCTCCTGCTTAGAACCAAAGGAAAAGGTATGCCCCAGGTAGTAGGTTTGCGCCTGATTACCTTCAATGGCCTCACCAATCACCTGGGCTAAAAAATCAAAGAGCTTCTCGCAGGTGGCCTCGGCGCAAATAAGATTATATTCTTCACTTACCAAGGATTTGCGCACCTGTCTGCTGACTGCAAATTTTCCATTGCCGGAGAGACGAATAAGGGAGGCCCGCACATTGCTGCCGCCAAAATCCAGAGTTAAATACTCCCCGGTTTCCTTGCCGGTGGGCAAGCCAATATAGGAAGGCAGCATGGCCAAGGAGGAATGCTCCGAACCCTGCAGGCCCTGCTCCAAATCCCAGCGAAAGGCTCCGGCTGCCTCGGTGATAAATTCCTTATCCACCTGTAAGCCATCCATAATATCCCTATATAGCTGTTCATTCCATGCCATTTCCCTGCCCCCTCTATTATTTACACGCCAAATCTCTCACCTAATTATGCCTTGGGCATTATCTCTGTTACATAGCCATCCGGATCCTGAATGAAGTGGATTCCCGCTGGCTCTACTACTCGCTGCACACAGCCCATTTCCTGATGCAAAGCCAAGGCGCCTTTATAATCATCCACCCAGAAGGCCAAATGAATGGGATTTTCCCCCAATTCATAGTCCCCCTGGTGATCCTTCTTCAAAGTAATTTCCAGCTCGTAGCCGGACTCCTCCTCATCCACCATGTAGGTGAGATTGATATGAGGCAAATCCTTCACATATTTAACCTTCAAGCCCAGGGCCTTTTTATAAAACTCCACGGAACGCTCCACGTCCTTAACGGCAATACTGCTGTGAGCCATCGTAAATTTCATTCTTAAAACTCCTTATCTATACGATTTCTTCCTCTATATCTATTCTTGGGCCTTTTCCTCCAGGTAAGCCCACCTGTCCATCAGCTTTTCAAGTTCTCCACTTAACCGCTGCTGTTCCTCGGTGAGCTCCCGAATCTGTTCATAATCCGTGGCATATTGGGCCATCTGCATTTCCACAACCTTAAGCTCACTTTCCTTGCTGGCAATCACCGCTTCGATTTCGGCGTATTCCTTCTTTTCCCCAAAGGTCAGTCCCTTGCGCTCCCGCTTCGGGGCGGTATTAATCGACGTACTTTCCTTCGCGGCTCTGGTCTCCTGCCTCTGCTCCTGCAGCTTAGCCGCAGCCGCCGCCTCAGCCCGTTCTTTGTACTCGGAATAGCCCCCCATAATTTCCTGGACATAGCCCTGTTCGTCGAAGACAAACACCTTTTTGGCCATGCGATCGGTGAAAAAACGATCATGGGACACAAAAATAATGGCCCCGGTGAAATCCTCAATGAAATTTTCCAGCACCGCCATGGTATCCAAATCCAAATCATTGGTGGGCTCATCCAATAGCAGCACATTAGGGGACTCCATCAAAATCCGCAGCAGATACAATCGACGCTTTTCTCCACCGGAGAGCCGGGAAATTTCCGTCCACTGCAGCTCCGGCGGAAACAAAAACCGCTCCATAAGCTGTCCTGCCGACAGCTTGCTGCCATCGGCCATGGTAATATAATGGGCTGCTTCCTGAATATATTCCTTGGCCCGGAGGCGTCCATCCATTTCCGCATTGGTCTGGGCAAAATAACCAATCTTCACCGTCTGACCAATGTCCACCGTACCCGCCGTTGGTTCCAACCGTCCGGCAATAATATTCAACAGGGTGGATTTACCGGAGCCGTTGCCCCCTAAAATACCAATCCGGTCATTACGCAGCACCGTATAAGTAAAATCCTTAAAATAAGTTTTTCCTTCCCATGCGTAGGTAACATGATTCAGCTCAATTATTTTCCGCCCCAGGCGGCTACCGGCCAAACCGATTTCCACCTGCTGCCGCTCCAGATTAACCTTTTGGTCCCGTACCTGCTCATAACGCTGAATCCGGGCCTTTTGCTTGGTACTTCTGGCTTGTGCTCCCCGGCGGATCCAGGCCAGCTCATTGCGCAGGAAGTTCTGCCGTTTCCGTTCTCCGGCCTCCTCCCGCTCAATCCGGGCCGCCTTTTGCTCCAAAAACTGGGAATAATTGCCTTCATAGGTATAGGTAAAGCCCTTGTCAAACTCCAAAATCCCCGTGGTAACCCGGTCCAAAAAATATCGGTCATGGGTCACCATCAGCAAGGCGCCCTTCCAATGGGCCAAATAATCCTCCAGCCAGCCAATGGTTTCACTGTCCAAATGGTTGGTAGGCTCGTCCAAAATCAGCAAATCGCAGGGCTGAATCAGGGCGGTGGCCAAGGCCATCCGCTTTTGCTGCCCCGCCGACAGAGTGGACACCTTGGCGGCAAAATCATGAATACCCAGATGATTTAAGATGGTCTTGGCCTCGCTTTCCATGCTCCAGCCATTGACGCTGTCAATCTTAGCTGAAGCCTGTACCAAGGCCTGTTGCACCTCCGGGGACTCATCCCCAGCCTCCGAGCGACTTAAGGCAGACTCATAGGCCCGCAGGGCCTGCATCAACGGGGTATCCCCCTTGAAAACCTCCATGAGCACAGTATTATCCACCTCAAATTCCTTGGACTGCTCCAAAAAGCTGATCCGCAAATTGCGCATGGTTACCATATTGCCCGTATCCGCCGTAAGCTTGCCCGCCACCGTCTTTAGGAAGGTGGATTTACCGGTGCCATTTATGCCCACGATACCGATTTTATCGTTGTCGTTTACGTTCAAATTTACATGACTGAACAAGATTTTTTCACCGTAGCTCTTGCCCAGATCCTCTACCGTTAAAACCAAAGATATTTTCCTCCAGCGTTATTCTGCACTATACATTCCCAATTAGCATTACCAGATAATGTCAGCCCCTGACAGACATTTAAGCCTTCCCCTCTGGGGAAGGTGTCACGAAGTGACGGATGAGGTCACTCCCCTGACTCATCTGGCCCCGTAATCTCCGGGTGCTCCTCCGTCAATGGCTTAGGCAGCTGCACCAGAATCCGGGTAATTCGCAGATTGTCCATTTCCTCCACGAAGAAATCCACACTGTCGCAGGAACCTTTCATACCGATTTGCGGTGGAGACTGAATGTTGTTATACAGCCAGCCACCAATGGTATCAATGTTGTCCGCCTCAATTTCCATTTCAAATATATCGCTGACCTCTTCCAACAGCAGCATGGCATCAATGGAATAAATCAGCTCCGAACGCTGCTCCACTGCCGGACGCTCCTGGTCAAATTCGTCCTGAATTTCTCCCACGATTTCCTCAATAACATCCTCAATGGTTACCATGCCGGCCGTACCGCCGTATTCATCCACCACAATGGCCAGCTGGGACCTTTCCCGCTGCATCATTTTCAGCAGAGTACTGATTTTCATGGTTTCCGGCACCACCAGAGAATGGCGGATAAGCTTGCGCAGCAGTGGCCGACGCCGTTTATACAGGGACTGCATCAAGTCCTTGATATGCAAAAAGCCAACAATATCGTCCTTGTCCTCACCGCATACCGGATACCGGGTCAGATGTTCCTCCATGGCCACCTGGATATTTTCCTCAAAGCTGTCCTCCAGATAGAGGCAAATCATATCGGTACGGGGTATCATGATCTCCCGCACATTGCGGTCAGCAAAATCGAATACGTTGTCCACGAAATCCAGCTCGGTCTTATCAATATAGCCCTGCTTATGGCTTTCCTCCATCAGATGACGTATTTCATCCTCTGTGTGGGCCACAATATCGCTGTTGCCGGAAATATCGATACCGAATATTCCTGCCACCCAAACGGCCACTTTATTTAACACCCATACCGATGGATACATGATGCGCTGAAAAAACAGCAATGGCAAGGCCACCGCCAGCATAACCCGCTCCACCTTCTGGATGGCCACATTCTTCGGGATAAGCTCCCCAATAATTATCTGCATGGCAGTTATTATGGCAAAGGAAATCACAAAGGACAGCGTGGTAGCCAGGGTTCCCCCAATACCCATCAGCTCAAAGGCCGGAGCCAATATCAGGCTCACTGTGGGTTCCCCCAGCCAACCTAAGCCCAAAGAGGCCAAAGTTATCCCCAACTGGGTTACCGACAGGGATACATCCACATGCTCCACCAGGGTTTTGGCATAGGATGCCCGGCGAATACCGGCATCGATCAAGGAATCCAACCGGGAAATGCGCATTTTAACAATGGCAAATTCCGCCGCCACAAAGAAGCCGTTTAAGGCCACCAATAACAGTATTATTACCAATTTAAACATTACCGTGGTAAGGTCCAAATCAAATCCTCCCAACTAATTGTTCAACAGGGGCATATTATGGTCATCGTCGAAGGTGGCTGTGCAGCGTGGATAGTTGCTGCAGCCCCAAAAGTCCCCATTTTTCCCCTTTATCTTGCGTAAGCTGCCCTCCCGGCACTTCGGGCAGAGATATTTTTTCCCATTGTCCTCAGCGCCCCTCTGACCCAGCTTTTCCATAGGAGCCGCTGATTCAGTGGATTTATGGGCCAGACGATTGTTTCCTGCCTTAGCCTTACGCGAAGTAGCTCCTCCAAAAGAAGCACTGAAAGAATCCATCAGCTGAAATTGCTGATTAAATTCCCGCATTTCTTCCTCACTCATATACGGATTACCAAAGGGATTGCTGCTCCGTGCGCCCTTAGACTGGGCTG
>CACZYN010000028.1:0-30049 GCA_902785445.1 uncultured Anaerovibrio sp. | reverse complement strand
CTGCTGTCCCACTCTTCGCCGGACCACGGTTGCTTGTCCCGGTTAAGTCCGGCTTACCAGCCTTATCATTACAGGTCATCCGGCACTTCGGGAAAGCCGAACAGCCCCAGAAATCACCATTTTTCCCATGGCGTTTAATGAGCACGCCGCTATGACAACGGGGACAAAGGTGGGTAGATTCCCCGGATTCATCCGTCTCCGGCACCTTGAAGCTGGCCCCATAGGCCTTGCCACACAAGGCGGTGGTGAATTTTACCTGCTCCCCCAGAAAATCCGCTAACGAGCCATCCCCATCCGCCATGGAATGAAGCTGGTCCTCCCAAATAGCCGTAAAGTCCGGGTAAGAAAGTTCGTCCGGCATGGCATCGATGAGCATATAGGCCGACTGGGTTGGTTTAAGATATTTTTTCTTGCCGGTGGTGGTCATGAATTTCCGCCGAATAAGGTCATCAATAATGGTGGCCCTAGTGGCTTCCGTACCTATACCGTACACATCCTTCAGCTTTTTCTTGGCCTCCGGGTCTTTCACAAATTTATGGATATCCTTCATAGCCGCCAAAAGAGAAGCTGGTGTGAACCTACTTGGCGGTTTGGTAGCCTTTTGGCTTAGGTCACCTTCCACATACTCCACCGGGTCCTGCTTTTTCATCGCCGGCAATGTAGCGGTATCCTCTTCCTCCTGATTTTCGTTGCTATCAGAATTGTCCTCGGTTTTACCTTTGCTTTGAGCAGCATACAACTCCTTCCAGCCCATATCAATTACCACCCGGCCGCTGGCGGAGAACTGTTCCTCCTTGTAGGTAATCTGTACCTTGGTCTGATGATAGGTATGCACCGGATAAAACTGGGCAATAAAAGCCTGGGCAATAAGGAAATAAATATTCCGTTCCATTGGGGTGAGCTTATCGGCACTTACTGGCACCCGGGTAGGAATAATGGCGTGATGGGCGGAAATCTTCTTATCATTCCAGGCCCGACTCTTAATGGAAGCATCGGCTCCCGCCGCCCACTGGGCAATTTTTGCATCCCCAAAGGATTGTAAATGCTTTAAGATCGCCCCACTATCCTTGAACTGATTGGTAGGTAAATATTCGCAATCGGAACGCGGATAGGTAGTTAGTTTGCGTTCATACAGCTTCTGGGCCGTATCCAACACCTGCTGAGGCTCGTACCCAAATCGCTTGCCACTGTAATCGGAAATTATCCCCTCAGTAGGAGCCTCTAAAAATTCCGCCAGCTTGGCATCAGCAATATTTTTATCAATTAATCGTCCTTCCGAGTCCAACCCCGCCTGAATATCCTGGGGATTCCAGGTTGCCCAAAAATCTCCCTTGGCGTGGTGAAATTTCCCCTTAATGGTATAATAGTCCACCGGAGTAAAGTTCTCAATTTCCCGCTCCCGGCGCACTACCAGGGCCAGGGTTGGTGTTTTCACCCGGCCAATAGGCAATACCAAATTGCGATGGCCAGCCCGCTGAGCTGCCAAGGTATACGCCCGGGATAAATTCATGCCAATAAGCCAGTCCGCCCGGGCCCGTCCTAAGGCTGACTGTTTCAAATTGAAGAAATCACTGTTCTCCCGCAGGGCACTATTGGCTTCCTTGATGCTTTTTTCGTCCAGGGCATTGAGCAAAATCCGCTTTACAGGTTTGGTATTTCCCACAAAATCCAGAATCTCATCAATCAGGAGCTGTCCTTCCCGGTCCGGGTCTCCCGCATGCACGATTTCATCTGCCCGCTCAATAAGCCCTTTAACTATATTAAACTGCTTGGTACAGGAGGAATCCACCAGCAATTTCCATTGCTTAGGTACAATTGGCAAATCCTCCGCTCGCCAGCTTCTATATTTTTCATCATATTCCTGGGGCTCCGCCTGACGCAAGATATGGCCAAATCCCCAGGTAACAACTCCTCCAGCTGTTTCGATAAAGCCATCTCCCCGTCGGGTTGGTCCCGGCAGACACTTGGCTATTTCCGCTCCCATGCTGGGTTTCTCTGCTATATATAAACGCACGCTTTTTCCCTCACACTAACTGAAACTTTAAGTAATTAAGTAAATAACAACCGATACAGACCATAGATAACTATGCCGGTCCACAATAAAATCACTAGCGTAGCGGCAATTCCCAGTATGGGAATATACTTACCGTACTTTCCCGCCTTGTACTCGGCAGCCTCTACCACCTCCGGCGGCAGGGAATTCCGGACTACTGCCAAAACCGTTGGCACTATTAACACATCGTCCACCACACCGGCCAAAGGAATGGCATCCGGCATAATATCCACCGGACTGACTAAATATAGCAAACAAGCCAATATAGCCGCCCGAAAGCCCTTGGGGGTCCGGCTATTTATCAGGGCGAAGAGCAGCACCAGCACATCCCGCCGCAGCAGATTTAACACACCAATAAGTCGTTTCATATGTTCATTTCCTCATCTATCTTCTGTAATTCAACATATCTTGGGTAAATCATCTTAACATCTAATTTTAACACATTTTATCTATACCGCAAAATCAGATATTACTACTCTACTATAACAAAAATTATATAATTGACACATCAAGTATATAATTTTAT
Source organism: uncultured Anaerovibrio sp. (assembly GCA_902785445.1). Lineage (GTDB taxonomy): Bacteria > Bacillota > Negativicutes > Selenomonadales > Selenomonadaceae > Anaerovibrio. The sequence continues at coordinate 27,470 of CACZYN010000028.1, read as the reverse complement.
AATATCTGTGGTAAACGGATGAGGTCCAACAAGCATTCAAGGAGGTTGATTTTATGCCGAAAAAGATTTTCCCTATCTCCCAGGACCGCCTGGAAGAAATTATAAAAAAGTACCCTACTCCTTTTCACATCTACGATGAAAAGGCCATTCGGGCTAACATTCGCCGTCTCTTTAAGGCCTTCGACTGGGCCCCGGAATTTCGGGAATATTTTGCGGTAAAGGCCACCCCTAATCCACGCCTTATGCAGATTTTGGCGGAGGAGGGTGCCGGTGCTGATTGCAGTTCTTTGGCAGAACTCCTGTTAGCGGAAGCTGCTGGCATCACTGGGGAAAAGATTATGCTCACCTCCAATGATACCCCGGCTGACGAGTTCCAGAAGGCCATTGAATTAGAGGCCATCATCAATTTGGATGATATTACCCATATTGATTACCTGGAAGAACACGCCGGTATGCCAAAAATCATGTCCTTCAGATACAATCCCGGCAACCTGATTGCCGGTAATGATATTATCGGTAAACCAATGGAAGCCAAATACGGCCTGACCCATGAGCAGATCTTGGAAGCCTATAAAATGGCCCAAGCCAAGGGTGTGAAGCGCTTTGGTCTCCACTGCATGGTAATTTCCAACGAGCTGAGAACCGAGGGCTTTGAACTCACTGCCTCCATCATGTTCAATCTGGCCAAGGAAATTAAGGAAAAACTGGGCATTACCCTGGAATTTGTCAACTTAGGTGGCGGTATTGGTATTCCTTATGAACCTGATCAGCAGGAAGTAAATCTGGAGGAAGTTGGCTCAGGCATTCATCGCCTTTATAAGGAAATCATGGAGCCAGCTGGCCTGGGCAACTGCGCTATTTGCTTTGAATCCGGCCGGGCCATTACCGGACCATACGGCTACATGGTTTCTACCGCTATTCACGAGAAACACACTTATAAAAACTACATCGGCTTGGACTCCTGCATGGCTAATCTCATGCGGCCAGCCCTTTACGGAGCCTATCACCATATTACCGTCATCGGCAAGGAAAAGTCCCCGAAGGATCATGTATATGATGTAACCGGTTCCCTGTGTGAAAACAATGACAAATTTGCCATTGACCGGCAGCTGCCGAAAATTGACATGGGTGATCGCATTGTTATCCACGACACCGGTGCCCACGGTCATTCCATGGGCTTTAACTACAACGGCAAACTTCGAAGCGCTGAGCTGCTCCTGAAAGAAGACGGCAGTGTGGAGCTGATTCGCCGTGCGGAAACCATTGAGGATTATTTTGCTACCCTTACGGGCTTTGATGGAGCATTGATTAAATAATCATGTACAATAATTTTATTATTTCCGTGGAGGCAGTGCTGCCCATTGCAGTACTAATACTAGTCGGCCTGCTGGTGAAGAGGATGCGCCTGTTATCCCTGGAGGAAATCAAGCATATCAACAAGCTGGTTTTTAAGATATTCTTCTTCTGCCTCCTGTTTCAAAATATGTATCAGGCAGACTTCCACGTGGCCTTTCAGCCCAAGCTGATGCTGTTCTGTCTGGTGGCCATCCTGGGCATTGTCATCATTTCCACCTTGATAATTTGTGCCTTGGTGCAAGATAACCGGCAACGGGGAGCCATGATTCATGCCATTTACCGTAGCAATTTTATTATCATTGGTATCCCGGTAGCCGCCAATATCTTTGGCAGTGATAACATTGCTGTACCTTCCATGCTGATTCCTCTGGTAATTCCCCTCTATAACGTGCTGGCAGTAACTATTTTTGAAACCTTCCGCGGGGGCTCGATTCACCTCAAACCAGTGTTGGAAGGCATTGCCCAAAATCCCATGATTTGGGGCTGTATCGTTGGAATCCTCTTTAATCTGGGAGGCATTGTTGTGCCGGAAGTAATATTAAAGCCTGTATATCAGGTAGCAGCTTCCACCACTCCCTTGGCGTTAATTCTCTTAGGGGCTTCTTTCAATATTTCCGCTGTGCTGGGCCACAAATTATCCATCATTATGTGTACTCTGGGCCGCTTGGTAATCGTCCCAGCCATAATCCTGCCTATTGCCGTATGGCTGGGCTATCGGGACATTGAGCTGGTCTCCCTGATTACCATTTTCGCCTCACCATGTGCAGTGGTAGGCTTTACCATGGCCCAACAGATGGACAGCGACTACGCTCTGGCCGGTAACTGCATCATTGCCACCTCCTCCCTGTCCTGCTTTACCATGATGGGCTGGATCTTCCTGGCCAAAACCTTGGGACTGTTTTAAAACTAATTCAAGACAAACTAAAAGTGACCATTACGGTCACTTTTTTGTTATCTTAAATAATAGTGTGTAGCACGTTTTATGTTGGCTTTCATAATCGGTTGCCAATATCTAACCGAGACATCATCTAAAAAAATAATATTCCCCTTTTTTCTCCTTCCGAATAATTCCACATTCCACACAACTTTTAATAATTCTCGAGGCTGCATTCTCAGATATATTGAACATATTGGAAATATTAGCTCTATTGAAATGATATTCTAAACCGTATTTTTTGTGCAACTCATATATTCTTTCCAAAGTTGCATTTTTAAATTTTCCATCCGCTCTCGTTTTAAACCACTCTTTGAGTGCAACATCATTCATAGTTGCATCACAAAGTTGCGTTTTCGACGAAGAAAGTTGCGTTTTCGACGAAGAAAGTTGCGTTTTCGACGAAGAAAGTTGCGTTTTCGATTCATTATCTGAATTACCTACTGATTCACTTCTATTCGGCATGGTCACTTCGAAGAAACACTCGTCCGAATAAAATGCTGGTTTCACCGTATAATTGTGATATGAGTCGATAATTCGCCTTAGGCCGCTTCCTCTGCGATCCATAAACCTTAGCCGATCAAAAATATCAGAAATCACCTCATTACGCCTCATGGACGGAACATGTTTTAGGTCCAAATCCTGAATTTTGTTCCCATTTCCCATTCCTCCAGGTGAAGATATCACCATTTGATTATCATACATATCGACATGTATTTCTGCACCAATATTCTGATATTCCCGATGTATTAATGCATTGACCAACGCCTCCCTTACAGCTTTAAACGGGTAGTCACTGCTTTCCTCACGGCGCATACCATGTATTGTCCACGGATTTTTGGAATTAATACGTATAAATGCTTCAGCATTAGATAGCAACGTAATCAAGCTTGAATTTGAAAACACCTCATCATCAAGAGCATCACCATCCACTGAACCTTTATCTATTCCCTTCCACCTAGTACATATGATTCTTGACTGTTTCATATAACCTTGATCACAGAGTAATAGTCCTGCATTTGTAACCATATTATTCTCTGTCACAAGCCCCATTGAAAATAAATCTTTTGAGAGATCAAAATCTTCACCAGTTTCTTTCTTAAATGCAGCAGCCAAAAGAGTAAAACTCACTTCTGACATTTTGTACCGGCTTGGAAGAGTGTCAAAAGTCTTATTCATTCCTTTCAATAACAAATTGTTCTGTTCCAGGACTGTTGCTACTTCTGAACGGTCTCCATGGCGAACATAAATCTCTCGGGTTTGCTCATGGACATAATAATATGGATAATCTGGTCCATTAGATACTTCTAAATCAATACACAAACGGCCCGCTTTATCGCTTTCAAAAGGAGTCATTATAAAACGCACTTGTGGAACTATTCTGGTCTTTATTAATTCAGAAACCTTACTTACCACCAGCTGTGCATCATCCAATCCTACCGCTTCATGTTCACCATCGGTTACACCAAATAAAATATGTCCGCCCTTAGTGTTTGCAAACGCAACAACCGACTTCAACCAACTTTTTGGTTTGCCTTGTTCCAGAGATATTTTATAGTCTAAATGGGTCGCCTCAATACCTTGCAGATCTTGTAACTTCATGAAAACCATTACTCTCCTTGTAACACAAAACGAATAAATAACTTGAAACTATTCTATCATACACCCATTCTATAATCAAACATATATTCTTTGTAAAATTTCATAACAACATAACCAATACTGACTCATATCATTTTCTTTAAGATCTCTCGCCAGTTTTTGCATCACGGTTACAAAATATACCACAATATCGACTCAGCTGTTTTTCTACTGCAACTTTATAATATATTTGCTGGAAGTTCAGTTCCACATGCACACCTATATTTCAACCATTTTCCCACATAATGTACATTCATTATATTATGGCATTTACTACATTCAGGAACTATTTGGAATTTTCGTTTCGGAATATATCGGGGAGCAAATAATTGTTTTTTCCGCTTATTTACTTGTCGCTTTATTATCTCTATAACATTATTTAGTTTAAATTCTTGTTCTACTCCCACTGATTTTAGTATTCTGATTACTTCTTTTGCAAAATCTTTATAATCCTGTTCTTTCATGTTTATTAATACCGCACCTTTTTGATTACGATTAATAGGCTCACTTATTATATCCCCAAAATCAATATCAATAACAAAATTTGTATATTGTTTATTAGTTCCCCAAGCTGCTCCTGCTTCTGCTAAACAAACATTGGAATCATAAAATGATTTACTAAATAAAAAAATAACATGCATATCTCCCCTGAAACACGTTTTTAGATATTCATGAATATCTTGTCCTTGCGGCACGCCATAATCACTGTTGGAACTAAAAATAATACTATTCTTAATAGAAGGATACACCTCTTCAAAAACATCAATCAATAGATTACCGAACTCTTTACAATCCGACTTGTGACTGATAAAAATATTTTTGGTTGCATTAGAAAGATTGGAAGCTCTGGAAAATTGAACATAATCATTTTCTAAAGCCTCTTGCTCACCTTTAGACAATTTTTCAATAATATTCTTAGATTTAATTGCACCTTTACGAAAACGTTCCTTTATTTCTTCAAATGAAACCCACCAATTCCACAAAACAGGTCTACATAAGTGAGCCCTTTCAATCTTTTATTAACATTTCTTATTTTAAACATATTATATTATTTTCGTGCCTTTCAAAATTTTTTAAAAAAATCTAACTTTGCCCATAGTTATAATTTCGTTTACTTTTTCTATTCTATTATACCAAATTATTGAAAACTCTTTTTTTACTTTCGTCCACATATACTGCAAAATAGATAAAATAATATCATACAAAGCGTAAAACACGCATGTCTATGCTTGTGCCAACACACGACTTGCCAATTGATCTAAATCATTAATATAAAGTTCTTCAACCGTACTTATACCAGCAATCTTTGCCGCTGATATAGCCAACATTCTTTCATACTCAGGCATCCTTAGGCCCAATATAATTTTGTGCGGCTTCATTTTTATATATGTCCGCTCTGACATCATCGCCGGACGAATCATACGCCACTCTTGATCATATTCATGACACTTCTTTTTTATGAGTGAAATACGCTCAACCTGCCACATCGAAGCATAACGCATTACCTCTAAAAACTGCGATGGCAAGTGCTTTTCCTTCAGTAAGCAAGCCAAAGCGAACTGCGTTGCATCATAGGGTTTCTCACTATAATAAACTGGATATATGTATGGACTTGCTAACATCGATTTACAACCTTTACACATATCCTCAGCACCACACAACAAAGTATTTTTGTCCCAAATATTGTAGACCAACGCAAATCCTCGATAATTATTTGCATATTTTAACCATAGTGTCTCGTTCAGTTCATCTTCACAAAAGCATATGGAAAACAACATTTTTTGTATCGTCGTTCGTACATGCTGTATACGTTCAGAAAAACTTGATAAATCAAAATCCTCCGCTTTCAAATTATTAATGAATTGCTCAGCACTTATGCCAACAATTGGCTCGAACTTTTTAAATATACTATTAAGCTCTGGATTGTTTGCTTTTAAATTGTCACTAGTAATTGTATACAAGGCTTTTATGCGAGCAAAATCAACATGAATAAATGTATCGAATGGATCATCATAGTGATCAGCAGAAGAAAAATATAATTTATTCTCCTGTAATTGTTGCAACGAACCCTCGTTCACAGGACGAAATCTACACAAATATTGTGGATGTCTTATAGTGGCAGTAAGCTTCTGGATGTACTCAGTTTTGTCATCCTGAATATTGCAGAGAACTTTCCAAAATTCTTCTCGTTCAACACTATTCATAAAGAATCATCTCCCACTTATTGCTGGCTCTGATATCTCTGATGCGAGCAAGAAGTTCACCAAAATAATCCGGATGCCCATCAGGATTCTTCAGCCTATCATCATCCAGCACAAAACCCTTTTGTAAATACTCTTTTAATGTGGTATTTGCCCAACGCCTAAATTGAGTACCGCGTGGAGATTTTACCCGAAACCCCACAGCCAGTATTACCTCGAAGCTGTATATTTTTACCGGTTTGTCTGAATTTGCAATGTTCATTTTTTGCACATTGCTTTTTTTCATCAAGTTCATTATCTAAAAAAATAGCATTTATACGCTTAGTGATTACACTTCTACTACGATCAAAAAGCTCCGCTATAGCTTTTTGTGTAGCCCATACGGTGCCATCATTTGCGTATAGCTTCACATTAGCTTTTCCGTCGTCAGTATTATAAATTATTATATTATCCTCAATGTTGTCATCAAAAAAGAAGAAAAACATAGACTGTTCCTTTCCGTACCATTTAGTTTCCAACTCATTATAATCAAACATTAGTTTGTTGTTTTAATGATAGCACCTGTTTACATAAAAGTCTATATCTTTATGCAAATCTCCCCCACAGAGCAACCAAAAAAGCAGCCCGAAGGCTGCCCGTATGAACCTTTATTTTGTTTCCATTATCATCTTAACCACTTTATCCCCCGCATGGCCGTCGCCATAGAGATTCATTGAGAAATCCAGCTTTTTGTTGGTCAGATCCTTTTCAGCCGCCAAAATCTTTTCTTTATCGGCCCCCACCAAGGTGTTATAGCCATTCTTCACCAACTCCACCCATTCGGTTTCATCCCGTAGAGTGATACATGGTTTTTCCGCAAAGAAGGCTTCCTTCTGCACTCCGCCACTATCTGTAAACACGGCCAAACAGTTTCCCTGCAAATGGAGCATATCAAAATAACCCACCGGATCAATGCAAGTAATGTGTTGGAGCTTCATCCCTAACTTTTCCAATACCTTTCTGGTCCGCGGATGCAATGGCAACACTACCTTCTTCTTTTGGGCGATAGTCTCCAACGCCGCAAAAATTCCTTTAATCCTAGCTGGATCATCCGTGTTCTCTGCCCGATGAACCGTAGCCAAATAGTAGTCATCCTTGGCCAGCTCTTTGATCGCAGCACTGGCCTTACCCTGAGCTCGATAAAACATGGCGGCATCATACATTACATCGCCGATACAAAGCATGTTGGCCCCTAATTTTTCATACCCTTCGGCCCGCAAATTATCCATAGCCGTTTCCGTTGGGCAAAACAGCCACTTAGACACTCGGTCGGTCAACGCACGATTGATTTCCTCCGGCATATTCATGTTGAAAGAACGAAGTCCTGCCTCCACGTGAGCCACTGGAATATGGAGCTTAGCCGCCGCCACAGATCCTGCCAAAGTGGAATCCGTATCACCGTATACCAGCACCACATCCGGCTTTTCGGAAAGCATCACTTCTTCCAGCTTTTCCAGCATCTGCCCCGTCATGGCACCATGGGTACCGCCACCTAAGTGTAGATTATACTTAGGCTGAGGAATACTCATTTCTTCAAAAAACACTTCAGACATATTGGCATCATAATGCTGCCCCGTGTGAACAATTACTTCATCAATCTCAGTCATTCCTACCGATTCATTATGCTTTTCAATAGCTCTGGACACCACCGCTGCCTTGATAAACTGCGGTCTAGCCCCAATTACTGTAATTATTTTCATGATTCTACCTCTACGGTCATCCCAATCCCCACAACAATTAATCCCTGCAGAAGATATCCCGGGTATAAACCTTGTCCTTCACATCATCCAGGCCCTCATCATAGCGATTGGCCAGAATCACTTTGCTGATAGACTTAAATTGCTGCAAATCACCGATTACTTTGCTACCAAAGAAGGTACTACCATCCTCCAAGGTTGGCTCATATACCACCACAGTAGCACCCTTGGCTTTAATACGCTTCATGATGCCCTGAATGGCTGACTGGCGGAAATTATCGGAATTACTCTTCATGGTCAGTCGGTAAACACCAATAATACATTCCTTTTCCTCGTCCTTGCTATAATCGCCACGGCTGTAATAGTCATAATAACCGGCCATTTTCAGCACTTGGTCTGCAATGAAATCCTTGCGGGTGCGGTTGGCTTCCACAATAGCTCCAATCATATTTTGGGGTACATCGGCATAATTGGCCAACAGCTGCTTGGTATCCTTTGGCAGGCAATAACCACCGTAACCAAAGGATGGATTGTTATAATGAGTACCAATCCGAGGATCCAGGCATACTCCCTGAATGATCTGCTGGGTGTTCAATCCCTTGCTTTCCGCATAGGTATCCAGTTCATTAAAATAAGACACCCGCAAAGCTAAGTAAGTATTGGCAAAAAGTTTAACAGCCTCCGCCTCGGTAAAGCCCATAAACAAAGTGTCTATATCTTCCTTGATGGCCCCCTGCTTAAGCAATCCTGCAAAAATTTCCGCCTTATCCCGACTGGCATCATCACAGGATACAATTATCCGTGATGGATATAAATTATCGTACAGAGCCTTGGATTCCCGCAAAAACTCCGGACTGAAAATAATATTTGCCGTATTATATTTTTCCCGCATATGAGTGGTAAAACCTACTGGAATCGTGGATTTAATTACCATCATAGCCTGAGGATTAACCTTGAGAACCAATTGAATAACTGCCTCCACGGCACTGCAATCAAAAAAATTCTTGTTGCTGTCATAATTGGTGGGAGCAGCAATAATAACGAAATCCGCCTGGCTGTAAGCTGCTTCCCCATCCAGGGTAGCCACCAAATCCAATTCCTTTTCTGCCAAATACTTTTCAATATATTCATCCCGAATTGGAGATTTCTTCTCGTTAATCAGCCGTACCTTCTCTGGCACAACATCTACTGCCATTACATGATTATGCTGAGCCAGCAGCACCGCCATGGACAAGCCTACATAACCGGTACCAGCCACCGCAATTTTATACCCTGAACGCTCCACCGCGCACCCTCTCCTTAGAACTTTTTAATTATTCAACAATTGCCTTAAAGGTCTTCAAAATAATCATAAAATCACCCCACACTGAGTGATTCTGCACATATTCCCGATAATACTTAATTTTTATAGGCAAAACCTCATGAATGTACGCCTGCTCCGGATCTTCCGCCCGGCCTAAGATCTCGTTTTCCGAACGAAATTCTATGGAGGCGTTATCCGTAATTCCCGGACGTACTGAAAGAACCTCCTGACGCTCCTCCTCGGTATATTCAGCAATATATCGAGGGACCTCCGGCCGAGGCCCCACCAAACTCATATCCCCCAGAACAACATTAAAGAGCTGGGGCAGCTCATCCAGCTTATAATGGCGCAGCACCTCACCGCTACGAGTTACCCGCTTATCTGCCCCAACAGTAATCTGCTTCCCCTGTTTCTCCGCATCCACCACCATAGTGCGAAATTTAAAGATACGAAAAGGGATTCCATGCCGCCCTACCCGTTCCTGGCGAAAGAAAATTGGGCCACTGGAATCAAAATGTACCCACAGGGCCAACACCAAAAGCACCGGGGATAAAATAATTATCCCCGGGATGGTAAACACTAAATCAAAAAGGCGTTTTAACATAATCTTTTCCCTTTTCTTTCTTTTTGCCTTCCCCTCTGGGGAAGCCCTAAAGGACTAGGAGCAAAGCTCCGTCGGTGTCTTTTAGAGGCTGACGGATGAGGTCCAAAATACTTACTCACAATAAATCTTTCTGAGTCTTCAGGAAGCAGTCAATTACAAAATCTACATCCTCATCGGTGAGGCGGGTGTGCAACGGTAAGGTTATTTCATTGGCAAACTGATTATACGCATTAGGATAATCAGCAATATCAAAGCCCATATTCTTGTATGCCGTATGCATTGGCAACGGCTTGTAGTGAACATTGGTGGCCACACCCTTTTCTGCCATCTTCTCAATAAAGGCATTGCGATACTCTGCATCATGGCCCAGTAATCTAACCAAATACAGATGGCCACTGCTCTGGAAATCTTCCCCATAATGGCACAGAACTTCCACACCAGCATCTTTAAGACCAGCATTGTATTTTTCAATTATTTCCTGACGACGCTTTAAAAGTCCCGGATAGCGCTTTAACTGTACCAAGCCCATAGCCGCCATAATATCCGTCATATTGCACTTGTAGTAACAACCCTTGATATCATACTCCCAGGCCCCCAACTTGGTCTTGGCCAAAGCATCCTTATTCTGCCCATGGAGAGACAACAGCTGATAGGTCTTGTAAATCTCCTCGTCATCAATGCCAGGAATCGGCTTCCAGGTAGCACAACCGCCCTCGGCAGTAGTAAAGTTCTTAACTGCGTGAAAGGAGAAGGAGCTGAAATCCGCAATGTTACCAGCCATTTTGCCCTTCCATTGTGCACCTAAGGCATGTGCGCAGTCAGCCACTACTGCTAACCGTCCCATAGCCTTCTGAATGGCATTAGCCGGCTTAAAGAGATCTTTCTTAGCCTCTACAACGGTAAATATCTTATCATAATCGCAAACAACGCCGCCCAAATCAACTGGCACAATAGCCTTGGTCTTATCGGTAATGGCAGCTGCCAGCTTGTCGTAGTCCATCTCGTAGGAGCCCGGTGCCGTATCCACCAGTACCACCTTGGCCCCGGTATGCACTGCTGCACTGGCGCTGAAGTAATAACCTCGTCTCCAGCCCCGATACCCAGTACATGCATGGTCATCTCAAGAGCTGCGGTAGCAGAGTTCAGGCAGACAGTCTTATTTGTCCCCATATATTCCGAAAGCTGTTTTTCCAGCTCTTTAGTCCGAGGGCCAGTGGTAATCCACCCACTGCGCATAGCCTCCCCGACTTCCTTAATCTCTTCTTCAGTAATATCCGGTGGTGAAAATGGTATTTTCATTTTTATTCCTCACTTTGCTAATCATCATTTATTCTAACGTGTATCTTATCATGTTTATGCACATAATACAAACCTGCGGATAGGATACATACCATCACCTATCGACTTCTACAACGTTCTCACCACTTCCCAGTGTCTTTGCCTCTCCTGTCAATGGGTTCACGAACTCGGCTGTGCAGCCGTCTGGCACAGTAATTTTAAACCTATGTTTTCCTGCTTCAGCCGTATAGCCAACCTTAATAACCCCATGCTGGGTTGGTACAGCAATAGACGCATCTTCCAGGCAGCCCATTAACAGCGGCTTAATCAATATCTTCTTAAATCCAGGCTCCAAAGGACGAATCCCAAATAAATACCTGGGAATAATATTCGCTGGAGCCGTAGCCCAGGCATGATTCCAATCCTGATTAGGCTTAATAGCGTTATCCCAAGCCTCAGTAGTCATACCGCTTTGAACATCATAAATCATATGCGCCCAAGATCTGTCATCCTGCGATGTCAACAGGTTCACTATAGCAGCACCGTTATTGGCTTCGCCAAATGCCTCCAACAAAAATTGCGCCCCAAATACGCTGCACCTCATTCCCCGCTCTTCCAGGAAGCGATTTACATCAGGCACATGCCCCTCTGGCACCAGGCCAAAGGCCAAGGCGTACATGTTGGCATGCAAGGAAATATGGTCCGTTCCTTCACCATCCACAAACAACCCTGTTTCATTATCAAACAGTTTAGCTTGCATGGCAGTCTTTACCTGATCTCGCTTTACAAGCAACATTTGCTGCTCATCCACGCGCCCTAGTTCCCCAGCCATAAAGGCTAAGCGGTCCAAGCTACGATAATAGCACGCATTTACAACTGTATTTATTGGAATTAACTGTTCACGGGCACAGAAAGCATTCTTAGACTCCTCCGCCAGCTTATCCGCTGCATAATTCCAGCCAACAAATCTAGCCACCTTGGATTTAAAAGATGCCTGCCAGCCACGCAATGTATTCTTCCAATACTTTTCTCGCACCGGAATAGTAGCATAACCATCCCGCTCATTTTCCGGCCAATCCACAATCGGCTGCATTTTTAAATCACCCAAATGTATATCCCTTGTATCCAACAGTCCATCTTCCCTGGCGTACTCAGACAAGCTGCGTGTTTTTAAGGAATCATACATTTTAGCCAAAAATTCCTTGTCACCACTGTACATATAATCAGTATATGCCATGGAAATAGCGTGAAAATTCCATTCCACTGGCCAAGTCGGATGCTCCAATAAATACAATAGCGTCCGACGGGCCAAAGTGTAATCACTGGATATATTATAATCCCCCAACTGACTTATATAGGCATCAGCTTCATAAGGCAATCGTTCCCGCTCACCATCCACATACACTCCGGCAAAGGAAGTAGCCTCCAGCGCATGGCGAGATAACTCCCACACATCATTTAACACCTTATTATTGGATACAAAACCCGCCTGGCTCCTATCCATAGGGTAAGTAACCGCCAGCATTTTTATGTTTTCCTGGGTCAATTCAGGACCATCCACTATTTCCACATATTTAAAGGGCAAAACACCGGACATTCCCGCGGGCATTTCCTCTGCCAAAGGCAATTTCCGATTAGGTAATTGTACAATTACATCCTGTTGACCAGCTGCAACATCCACTGTCTGCTTATAGGATACAATCTCATCACCACAATTAATACCCCCATCGGCCTTATTCCATACTCTATCCCCCTGACGCTTCTCCCCCAAGATAACCGTAAAGGACATATCCTTTTCCGCTGGATTCGGCAAATGCACCATCACAGTACCAAAAAAAGTCTTATCAAAGGCAATAAAATAATGCCCATCACCTAGACGCTGAAATTCACTCGCCTCATATTCCATCTGCCGAAGTTTGTGATCACCTGTAGCCAAAGCATTTAACTTCATTGGCTCGCCCACTGGTACATCATAACTTTTCGCATTATACTTCTCACATTCCAGCTGGTAAATATCCCATATTCCAGTGCCAGCCCACAGACACACCAGAATAAACGCCCCAAGGACTATATACCACAACTTGATTTTTCTCATTAATTAAACACCTACACTATCTGCCAATCCTTCGGCTGCAATAAAGCCAGCATAGCCAGGAACTAAGCCCTAAATAGGAATAAGACAAAAGAAATCCAGTAATGTATTCCAAATAGGACGTTCCAAAGTGAAGGAAACCCATAAGTATACCAAAAGACACAATTAAATTAATAGTATTATACGGAACTACACTGGCCGCATCCAATGGATTTCTTAGGAGCAAATATATGGAATTGGGTAATACTGTAATAATCAACAGCTGCACTTGAGCCGCATATACCATATAGCTGCTATCAAATAATATCCATAAAATCGTATCCGCAAAAAAAGCCACACCGGCAATGATAACCAGGCTGGATACAATATAAACGAGCAGTAGCTTATTGATTTTCCCACTGGCAGAGGCTACACTGCCGGATTCACCCAACAACCGACTCACATAGGGCAGCAAAACGGTTCCCGTCAAGCCATAAAGAGGCATAACCGCACCGTTAATTATAAGTGCTACCACAAAGCCACCAGTGGCCATAGTCCCTAGCTTGTCATTAATAATAATCAAGGGAATAACCCCAAAGGAAAACAAAACTAATTCCCCAGGGACCCGAGGTAAACAAAAACGTAACAATTCCCCCAAATTCTCCCACAGGGACCGTATTTTCCCTGAAGAAACAAGCAAAAGGGAGCTATTAAATTCCTGACGATAAATCCGTTCCAGACCAATAATGGCAAAAGCAGACATCCCTATACCCCAGATAATCATCATGGAAGAAATATCACTACTAAAGCCAAGGGCTATTGCCAATATAAACAACTGCACAATAATCTGGGAACCATTATATTTACGATAATCCTCTATACCCCGGTAAAAACTATACATAAAAGTGGTCAAGGCCAAACCAAGACCATAGACAATAATACCCCACAACAGGCCATCGTAAGCATTGGTGCCAAAGATTAACCATCCCCAATTAACTGGCAAAATAAAATATGCACCTATTACCACCAGCATCAAAAACAACATCAGAAAAAACGCAGTCTGCACCAAATCAGCACTGCGTTCTTTCTCTCCCTTGGCCATATACAAGGCTATATATCTTGGTACGGCAATTCCCAGGCAAAACACTATACCCATTGCCAAAGGCCCAGCCGCTTTATAGGCAATATTATAAATAGTATAAAGCTCCGGCTGGAACTCAATACTAAGATATTTGTTCATACCGAACAGCACCGCTATAACCACGATCTGTCCGGCGAAAGTATACATTACATCTGCACTGAATTTATTACTGCTCATTAGTTATGACTGCTCCATTTTTCATAGCAATACAAATAGGATTTCCGTTCCTCAGAATGTTCATCAAATTTCTTGGCCAGATTAATGGACCCATCTTCAAAATGACGAATCCTCAGCTTAGGGACATAATACAGCTTTATACCACGCTGTCTGGCCTTCCTGGCAATATCCATTTCCTCACAGAACATAAATATATTCTCATCAAAAACCCTGTACTCGTCCATTAGCATTTCCAGAGCCGCATTGCCAAAGATAACACAAGAACCATGCAGTGAATATGTTCTTCCCCTTGTGCCAGACTTTTCATGCCACCAGGCAAAGGCTTCCCGCAGCAGCTTATTTACCGCCACCCCTGCATAAAGGCACAGCTTGCTGTTATACTTAAAGCCCCAATATTCCAACAGTTCAATAATATTACCCAAGTAATAAGGTCGATAAGGGTTCTGCTTTTTTCCGTTAATCGTCACTATTGACGGCCCCACAATATTATCTTCCATATCAGATATCTCATTGATATCAAAGCTCAGAAAATCTATATCCGAATTGGTAACCGCCAAAAACTTAAAATCATAGTGTTCCTTAGCATACTTTATACCAGCATTATTACCTGCACCATACCCCTTGTTAGGCACAGGAATAAAATCTGCACTGTTGGCCTCAGCAATACGACACATTTCTTCCCGCACCTCATCACTATAGAAGCTATCCACCACAATAACCTTATAAGAACCTTTTATTTTTTTTACATTCTGAAAATAACTTTCCAAGTCCTTTGTATTACCATAACAAAGAACACAGAATATAAAATCATATTTCATTGTCTAGCACCCAGATCTCCAAATAATGAATTTTTGACACAAGTAAAAGTACACAAAGGCACAAATATAGCTGGCATAGGCAAAAACAGAAGTTACAAAACTCCACAAGATAAAAGCATATATCATAACCAGGACCGTCACGGCCAGAGGTTCTGATTCGTGAGAAAACCGAACTTTTTTATAGGCATAGCTGGCAATAAAGCCCAAAAGTGCCATAAAAAGCAGTCCACCAACGGGTGAAAAGTCTGTCACAAGTGACCGGAACACCGTATACACATTGGTATGCAGCGAACCTATATATAGTACATCCCTAAAAATCCCTATTTCTCTATTAGCCAAGCCTAAAGTGTTAAAGATACCAAAAAAAGTGTACTGGCCACCAGTGAACACTTCCCAAGTGAAATTTGCAAACCAATGATCAAAGGCCAATAAATGGGCAAAAGCATAATTGGCAAAAATATTGTGAACAGACTTCAATGCCAATTCTACTGTAAAATTACGACCGCCATAAATTCTTATAAATAAGCCTGTGATTAAAATGAATATCAAAAATCCACCGTATATTACACTATTAAAAAAAACTTTTTTATCTATCCGCTTGTTCTGTTCTATAGACGATGCAATCCACCCTGCAATCCATAATATGCACGATGTCATAAATACGGCTTTAGTTCCTAATAACAATGAGACATATAAAATCAATGCAAATCCAACAAGAGTTAAGCACTTATTCTTTAAAATTTGATAATAGTATCCTGTCAAAAGGGGAAATGAATAAAGTAAAATAAGTGATATCCTAGACCACAATGTGCTTTTTTCTTCGCCATGAAATTTCATATCATACAATCTATCAGACACGGCACCAATATGAAACGCACCTTCTGACAATGTAATTTCATACATTTGGAAAATACTTACTATATGTACCACTATACCCAAACCCGTAATCAACGCTATGCATTTTACTAAAGAAGGTGAGCATCTACCCGGAAGTTGTATAGATGAAGGAACTACACCCTTATTCGATATAAGAAACGGAATCGAAAAAACTACCATACAGGCCACAATATAGCCCAGTCCAGTATACTCCCATATAGAAAACCCACACAATGGAACAATTATGAGTATCTGAAAAAACCAATACCATCCCATCAACTGGTTTGGTGCAAGTAAGTAATTATCCTTTTTGTAACAATAAAATAAAAATGCAGTAAGTAGCCCGGATATAATAAAATACTCCATTTATAGCCTCTCCATACTAAATACTAGTTTCATATTTCCTTTTCTTTTGTAATCCATAATACATATTCCAACAAGAATACCATAAAGCCGACAAAGGACTCTGCTCATCACAAATGTGAAACAAATCATAATGACTGCGCAATTTCCTATGTAATTTATCATGGGAAATTGATTTTTTCCGGATACGATATTGGGCCAAATTTTCCTTCAGCAAATAACAATCTGCCTTCTTGCATAACTTTAATAACATTGCATAATCATTATTCTTACGAATATCCTTAATCTGGATAAGTCCCAATACTCTTGCATTATACATAAATGTCAAGCACCCTGGGTATCCATAATTGTACATACCTTTTCTGGTAACAACTTCCGGGCCAGAAACATATACATTCAATGGCTTATCATCTTCATCAATCTTAACATATTCATGGTATGAGAAAACATAGCCATTATCCTTCATAAAACGTATCTGTTTTTCAAGCTTCTCAGGAGCCCACAAATCATCAGAATCCAAGAAGGCAATCCATTCTCCCTTGGCTTCAAGTATAGCACGATTTCTTGTTATAGCAGCTCCGGAATTCTTCTCATTTTTTATGTACTTTATTCTGTGATCTGCATAATTTGTAACTACCGCTTCAGTATTGTCCATAGAACAATCATCCACTATTATTAATTCCCATTTTTTATACGTCTGATTTAATACAGACTCTATGGATTGCCCTATATATCGTGCAGTATTCCACGATGGCATAACAATGGAAACAAGATCTTCAACATACTCTTTTTTAATATCGACAAAGCAGTTATCTAAAAAGCTCTGGGCCAAGGCAGTATAGTTATACTTTTCCAAAACCGCCAGCTTACCGTTATGTCCCATCTTAGCTAAATCTTCATCAGTATACGCTAACATAGAATTTATGCCTTCAACTAACGAAGGAACATTTTCTGGTTCAACACTAATTCCGCAATTATATTCCTTGGCAAAATTATTCGGCGCATTTACTGCATACAACAATGGTTTTCCACTCATCATCGCATCAAACAACTTGTTCATACCTATGCCAAATTTAAACATTTTATTATTAATAGCACCGATATAGCAAGCATCTATCATCTGAGTAAATGAAGGAATAGCAGTTTTAGCCACTGCATCAAAAAATACATAGCATCCTTTTTCAAGGCCTAATTGCTCTGCAAGCTCTATTAAATGTTTTTTATAATTACCATCACCTAAAAAAGCTACAAACAGTTTCTTTTGATCGCATTGTGACAAAGCGTATAATAATGTATCTAAATTGTACGATTTAGTATGACTACCAAAAAAGCCAATAATAAACCTGCCTTCCCGCTTTGCATTACTCAATGCATTTTTGTATTGATCCGGTAAAGCCGTGGCATATGACCAATCTTCTAGATTAATGCCATTAGGTACATGAACAAATTTCTCTTCCGCCATACCGTGCTGCATTAAGTAATCCTTTGCACAAGGTAAAATTGATACCACTTTGTCAGCATTTCGGCAAAAATAGTTTTCACCATACTGCATAATCATTACAAATGGATGCCATTTTGACATTCCATATAATTCCATAGGAGTAATAGGCCACATATCATGAATCTCGTGAATATACTTCGCACCGGCATATCTTGCTATTTTTCTTGCAGCAAAAACATCTAATGGATAGGTGGAAGAAGAAATAACTATATCAGGCCTAAAACTTTCGGCTATAGAATTTGCATTTCTTAATAATTTAATAATAAAACGGAGCATAGAAAATACTCGCCCAATGCTATTACCTTTATATTTACCCGTTTTAATCCACTGATATTCAATTCCATCATTTACGCTTATTTCAAAGTCATTCTTTACATCAGGATTTACTTGCCGTAAATGAGAATAATCCGCCGCTACTATACGAACGTTCAATCCTTTTTTTACCCATTCTTCAGCCAAGTAATATGGTCTAAATTCCATGCCATATTTTAATCCACCAGCATAGTGATTAATATACAATATATTCATAGTTTTCCCCAATTAGTAATAAATCATTACTTATACCCTAATATTTTTTTTATATATGGTTTAATATTATTTAGCACTCTAAACCATAGCCCACCACGCCATGCGCGATAATATACTTTTGGCGTTCCGCCAAAACCTCTAAAAAAGCTTTCTATACCTGGAATCATAGAACCTTCAAAATCAAACTCCTCAGAAACAGTGGCAGCGAATTTTATACCTTCCCATAAAATTGCCTCCTGTGCACCTGCTGTGTTCTTTTCATAATCTTTGCCACCCAACAGATAATAACAGGAATGCTTATCATAGAGAAAATACGCCACCGAATCCACTTGGCCTGTTTCTTTATTTACCGCCCCAATTATTTTCCCCGCATTATGTTCAAATGCTTCTTTATACAGGCGACGTAAAACAGCTTCTCCCATAGGAAGATCACGCCCCTGTTTTTTAAATGTGTCTCCTACAAGGCGCACCAAATCATCTACCGATATATTATCTATGATATCATATTTCTTTTCAGCATTTTTTATTAGATTTCTAACCTTTGCTTCCATACCTTGCAATATACTCTCCATATTTTCAAGGTTATCAATCACATATGTAAATTTCGGCTCAACATTATACCCAGCCCAAATAAATGGCAACACATACTGAAAGCTATGATGAAAATACAAATCTATATTTGATTTTGTTCCAAATTCCTTAATCAAATCCTCAGAAACCTGTTTTACACGCTTTAGTATGGCAACAGGTTTCATATTTTTTTCCAGTTTGATCCATGGGCCTACATGCTGAGTTAGTATTGGAAGCTCACAGCATCCTACACCATATCTTTTTGTCTTAACATATGGCAACCTACCTATACAGTTACCATTTTTATCCTTAACAGTTACTGCATCCCACTGCCCCGGTGCTACAACATCCAGCCACCATGGTTGCTCAAAAACGCTACCATATTCAACAATTAACCTCATCTAACATCTTTGAATAAAAATCTCTTTCATTCTTGCAATCCAACATAGTATTGTGCCAAAGAATCACAAATTCTCCATTATATTTTTTGCACTCATCCGCTAATTTTTTTATAACAGGCAATGCCTCATCATGGGATAGGCCCATGTACTCATAAAGCGTTCCATCCATTACTATTAATGGATGCTCTATCAATTTTAATTCTTTTCTGGTCTCTAAGTTAAATACCGGAAATGGATAACATACACCACATCTAAAGCCAACATGACCAGCGTAAGTCATGGATGAATCGAATGGAATACCTGCGTCCTCGTAATGCTGCCAAGTATCTGGATTTTTCCACTTCAAATAGTGCTGCCTGGCACCAACAAGAAGTGGAAGCTTATTATTTGTGAATACATCATTCATCAAGGCAACTTCTTTTTTTATTTCATCAACATCCATGTAGGAATCAAAAGACGGATGCAAGCCTATATGATGTCCTTTGGAAACCAGTTTAGATATAATACACAAAACATGTGGCTCATCAATAGTATAGTTGCCATCATACCAAGATTTTTTCGAATTCATAAAGAAAAAAATATCTTTTAGGTTGTGCTTACTGCTTATAGCATCTATAAAATCATATGTTTCAGTCTTTCTCGATATATATTTTTTTTTATTGAAGTTAAGCTGATACACGTCTCGCACACGTTTTAGCATAGCATATACAGATTTTCGGTATAGTATATCCCCAACAAAATGTCTGGAAATTTGCAAAGGTGTCTCAAACATCATATCAAATGGTTTATCTATATCATGTGTAGGAAGCACCTTATACTTTTGGTTTTTTCTTACTAGTGATGGCTCGATCTTTTTTAGTAAACACCATAATATCTCTACATATTCATTTACAATCGGCCTCTCTAAAAAACCAGCCTTATACGCTATAGAAGCTTCCACAGGAAAACGGTCTTGGACATCTCGATCATTGACAATGTATTCCTCCAGCCGGGTTAGCATAAAAAAAGATGATCCAAAAATATCAATACCTAACGAAACATCTCCATCTTTCACTTCCAAATACTTGCCTGAATCTAATACATGCCCATATAAAACTGGAATACTATTTATATTAAAATCAATTTCCTCACACAAAAAACCTTTTTTTAAAGGTAAAACAGGTAAACACTTGTCACTTAACCATTCTGTTTTTTCAACAGAAAACAAACCATCCGTAATACTGATACTACTTTTTTCCCCACGTATTACTACCGCATTTAAGTTCGATTCATAATTTACAGTATAATCAATCCCTAAAAAGCATGAAAATACCACATGAAAAATATATTCTCTTTCTGCATGATAACTATCGGGGGCACATATTGTTAACATATTTTACATTCCTCAGTGCTTTAAACATTTCTACCCATGTATCAAAAATCGTTCAATCTTTTCCATCTGTAAATTATAACTACAATTTTCCTTAACCTTCATATGGTTTATTTTCCTACACTCCGCAAACTCATCATCATCTTTTTTTAACATTTCTGCCACTACTTGTTTAAATGAATTCATATCATCAAATAAACGACCATTTTTATTTGATCCAATCCATGGCTGGTTTGCTTCAATATTGGATACAATTGGGTAGGCTCCATAAGCCATTGCTTCCAATAACGAAAGTGCCGCGCCATCTGATTTAGTTGCACTAATGTATATTCTACTCCTATTCATTAATTCTATTATCTTAGAATGTTCTAATTCAGGATAAAAATTGATATATGGATACGCTATTTTTAATTCGTCCATACGTTTATCAGTACAGTAAGGAAGCACAAAAACAATTTTTTTGCTTGCAATATTCTCGACATCAGATATGGCCAACAACATGTCATCTATTCTAGAATTAGGGACATAATCCCGAATAGATAAAATATCTACATCGCGTTCTACAGGCAAAAGCTCTTTTATGTCTACTCCATACTGCCCTACAAATATTTTTGTTTTACTGATATGCCACGCATCAAGTTGCCGAGCGACCTGAGGAGACACAGCTATAATTCTATCAGCCCTATTTAATACATAATAATTAATGTATTTACAAATTTTTGCCGGGAAAGCCAATATATCTGATCCATGGCATACAACAGAAACCTTGCTATTTATCCCGCTAAAAAATAAAGCTACCATCGCAATGAAGCCCATACTATAGGAAAAGTGCGCGTTAATATAGTCAGGTTTAAACTCTCGTATTATTTTCACCAATTTATATATGCCCAATATATAATGAAAATTCATTCCTGCCTTACTTATTTTTCTTTCAGATAACCAGCATATTTTATCACATTCTGTCACATTATCTTGTGAATATGTTGCAAGCATAACTTCATATTTATTTCCTCTTACAAAATAATCAACATATTTTGCAGTATGTATAATGCTTGCATCAGCTACAAATAAAATTCGTTTCATCGACGGCATTTCTCCTAACATGACTAATCTGATTAATCTATAATAGTCGTTCTAAAGAAACTTTGAAAAAAATTCTATTCTTTGTTCCTCTATTTTTCTACTGGACATAAATTCCACTTCATCAGGATTTACCTTATATCCTTTTACTTTATTTGCAAAAGCAACAATATCGTCGACTGCATCCATCACATTTGATTCAATATTGGGCAGCTCCAATAGCCACTCTTTTTTTCCAATATTTAAGAACGCAGTATCTTTATAGCCAATAATTATAGGCAATCCATAGGCTAAATATTCCCTTATTTTCAATGGGCAGGCTTCATTCATGTGTTTTCTATGCAAAGCCAAAGTACCAATCCCCACATCTGCTTCTTGCAAATATTTATCATATTGTTCCTTTGACAAATAACCACAAAAATGGATATTTTCTGGTACTGACATTACCGGCTTTTCCATTCCAATTATATTTATGTCGAGTTTTCCCACCGTAGCAGTAGCTAATTGAATTATTTTATCGATCCCATGCCAAGGCTGCCCGGGAGAGCCTATAAAAACTAACTGCGGTATTATTTTCCCTAAATGGATTTCTCCGCTCATTCTATTGTCAATAGAATACAATGGGTTTGGCAATGCAATTGTAGGAATATTGGCATTAAATTGCATTTCCTTTTCTTTTAATTCTTCGGTGACACACACTTTTCCCACTACTTTTGACATAAAAAGCAGTCTATTAATCTTATTAAGATAATACTTTATTGTTTTTTTCCAGCCATTAAATCTTTCCAGCTTATATTCTGCAATCTCATCAGAGTTTATTTCGACCACAGTTGGAATATGACTAATAAGTCGATATGCATCTAATGAAATAAAATTATATCGCATATAGATTATATCTGAAAACTCCATTATTTCTCTGAAACAGTTAATTTTATAAAATAATATGTTAGTGATTGGCTCAAATACACCTTCCTCATCATCTACGAAGGAATTTATCTTATCAACCGGAAAATGGAATATTCTTACATTGTTTCCCAGTTCACGCCACTGTCTCACCTGTTCTTTTATTTTCTTATGAACACCACTGCCAATTTTTAAATTTCCAATATATATATACCCTATGTTCATTATATAAAGACCTCACGATAATTATCTATACTGACATATTCTCATCTGCACAGTGCAAGGAAATAGTCTTTCGCTACTTTCTAAAATAATAATACGTCCATATTTCTATCAATTCAACCGGAAATGGACTACATCATCAAGTGACTTAATTGATGAATCAAACACAAGAGAATATTTCTTCTTAGGAATTATCCCATTTGCAGTTACTAATGCTTCATGCGCTTCGAACAATGCAGAATATTCAGCTTCCAACTGTTCCGGATGGTGTGCTAATAGATAATATAATGTATATATCTCTATATCCTCCGCAGCAATACTAACTGTATATAAGCTGTCATCATGATGCTCATAATCCATTTCTAGTACGTGGGCTATAAAAGCATTTATTTCCCAATCAACCCATTTGCGTTTTGCTGTTTCTAAACCTATCAAAAAATAGTAACACTAGAATCTTTAAAATTATGGATTCGTATGGATGACAGTATTTCCTCATCACTTAATCCTTCAATTGCTGACTTTAGTGAACAATCTATAAAAACATCATAATTACCATAGTTCTTTTATCCAATTTGTCTCAAGCTGGCAAGCTACAGTTTATCAAGATTGGGGAAGTTAATATCCTTTAAGATGTAGCAGTCTAGCGACAGAGAGGCGTGTCAGTAACAAATCAGCTAAAATCATTTTTCAAATTATGTATAATCCATGGCATAAAGTGCTTTACTGTTTCTTCTACGACAAAATCATTCAACTCTTTTTTAGATAATAATTTATCTGCTTAAAACCTCTCTTCCTTGTTTTTTATTTGAAGCTTTAATCGTATAATGATTCTCAACTTGTTTTATAACAGGGATTTTGGGAATTGGTTTCCCTCCTGGTTCATAACTATACAATGTATTGTCAACTGTATCAACGACATCGAAAGGCTGGACCACTCCACGGTCCCTTTGTATATTTAACATTGTAGCAATACACTTAAATTGTTTAGATAATTCAGTGTCTATCTCTTTACCAAAATCCGAATTACACTTCTTACATATGAGTTTATTTGATGTAAGATGTCCTCCTAATGCATTTAGAAATATATGTTCATCAGTTTGATTCTCTGCAACAATTTCTACACCACATACATAACACCTGTCCATAATCGTTGCCTCCAAAGCTATAGACCAATACCCAGCATAAATTCTCTTACACTACCGCACTTTGCATATATATCATTCAACGCTTGGCTTTTGCCAGCATTGTTTGGCCCAACAAATAGAACTATATCATTATCTCTAATAGACAGTTTTTCCCCATTATTGAAGGTTATTTCTGAAATATAAGCTTTTAATCTATCAGCATTTAATTGCTCTTCCATTTTTGGTCCCCTATAACCATTTGACCAATTCCAAAACTAGATTTTCCATAATTGTCAAAACTCATTCACAAAGTCCATTGATATTACTTATCCTTCCACATTGGACATATTCATCAAATACTCTCCAATAGCAAAATCAAGCGCATCATCAATATCAACGCTTCTCCTCTTATCCATAATAAATGCTATTTCCCTATCATCTTTTAGGCTGGCATCGCCGTTACAATATTCTATCTTCCGGATATATATGGCACCATTTACCCGATAATAGGTAGGCAACTTTTGTCTTGGAACATTGGAGCTATACTTACGATATTCAGTTAGCATTCTGGTTTCATCCAGGGGCATTGTCCAAAGAGGTGAATGGTCCATCTCGCATACCGAAGTCAATGCATCTACAGCATTTTCCTGAAAATCTTTGTACGCAGCAGATATATCCTTAGCGTTTCTCAACGGAGAGGTTGGCTGAAGCAAGCATACTGTATCAAACTCCTGGTCTAAAGCCTTATAATTATTCAGAACTTCTAATACTATATCCCAACTTCCAGCAGTATCAGAGCTATTTAGTTCTGAACGCAAAAAAGGGACACGCGCCCCATATTGTATCGCTATATCAGCATACTTTTGGGAATCAGTGCTAACCATTATTTCTTCGAACAAACCAGATTCCTTTGCAGCCGTAATACTATAGGAAAGCAAAGGTTGACCGTTCATAAGTTTTATGTTCTTGTCTTTTAACCCCTTGGAGCCGCTTCGAGCGGGTATAATTGCTATATTTTTCATTTTTCGCTCCATTTCCATAAATACATTTTCTTTTTCTCCCCATCCACAGGAAAAAAACGCTCATCAAACTCATCACATTTGTAAAAACCGTTATGCTGAAAGCATTTTATCGAAGCAATATTATCATATCGTACATACCCGATAAGAGTTACATCTCTATCCATTTGGACAATTATTTTTTTTGCATATTCCAATATGGCATAGCCGTAACCATGTCCTCTAAAACTTTCACTGACACCGTAAGATATCTCATATTCAGAGTCTATGTTCCGCGTTAATTGTAAAAACCCCACTAACATATTACTATCTATTGCAAATAATAATTGTCGTTCATCAGAATTTCCTGCAACAATTTTCTTGAAATGATTGTGAAAATTATCCCTGTCTGGTGCCTTCTCAAATCCACCCCAATAAATCGCTGATTCTTCACACTTCAAATTATAGTAGAAATCAAAATCTTCATTTTTTGCATGCCTAAAAATAATCATCTCATCTATCACCCATTGGAAAATCAATGTCATAAAAAGACTTTTTCTGGGTATCGTGACTATGTCCTAAAAAGTCTAATATATGATTAATTATCAACTTCGAAGTTGTACCATCACCAAATGGAGACTTTATATATTTAGTATTCTCCTGAAAATCATCTGTCAATGCCTTCTTCATGGCATTTGTAATATCTTCGTACTTAGGCTCACAACAAATTACACTTTCCGCCATCATGCGCCCCTTTTGACGGTCTCCTATGTTAATAGTAGGGATCTTCATAGATGGAGCCTCAACAACACCGCTGGAGGAATTACCTATCACCAGCTTGGCATATTTTACAGCAGACAAATATCTCTTTACGCCAAGGGAAGGAACCACCAACCAGTTGTTATGCTTCTTCCCCTCTTGGAGCCAAATGTCGTTTATCAACCGTCCGCCAGCATCAGCATTAGCCAAGGTAACAATATAGGCCATATCAGAAAACTGTTTCATTGCATTTATAAGTTCATATAACTGTTGTTGGGCAGTATTATTTTCCATGGTAACTGGGTGAAAAGTAACCACTGAATAATTACCATTAATATATTCAAAATTTAAATTCTTACCCAACTCATCCCTTTCCATTAAATCGAGGTTTAGACAATTCTCAACGCCAGGCTCACCCACATTAAAAACAGTATCTGGATGCTCTCCCATTTGGATTATACGGTTTCTTGACTGTTCGCAGCCGGGAAAATGCAAACAACTCATTTTGGTTATGCAGTGACGTATGGCGTCATCTACAGCACCTTCTGTCACATCACCACCCGAAATATGTGCTACCGGTATACCCAGCATATGTGCAGCAATAGCAACAGCCAATATCTCAAATCTGTCACCTAAAACAACTACTAAATTCGGTTGCATTTGAGCAAAAATATCACTTATTTTTTGCATTGCTACACCCGTTGCGTTAGCCATTCCCTTCTTACTATCGTCTTCAATCGGAATAGGCATTTTTATATAATGATCGAATCCATCATTTTGAATTTCCTGCTGAGTGTTGCCAAATTTATCACTTAAATGACTCCCTGTCACTACTAGCTGTAAATCAATATTTATATTATTTTTTAACTTTATCAATAACTGCCGCAGCAATCCATAATCTGCCCTAGTTCCAGTTACCACACACACTTTATGCATTATATCTCAATTCCTTCATTTATATCATAATGTTTACTTGCCTTTTTTCCTATAATTAAGTCCCAGGTACTAGCTGGTAAACCTGCATCATTTCTTTTCACACAAATATCACTTTCATCGATAAGCTTACCTTCTGGTATTTCCTGCCTGGCTACAATTCGTTTCAATACTACCCTTGCAATTTCTTTTTCCGCGTTAGTAGGATTTTTAATACCATCACCTAACGCATACTCTACATTTCTTATAGCATTTACCATTTTCTTAAAATCACTAGGTTCTGTACTTGCTCTATGATCCGGACCGTCCATATTCTTGTCAAGAGTAAAATGCTTTTCTATTATTTTAGCTCCTCTTGCTACCGCAGCTATTGATACTTCAATACCATCTGTATGATCTGAATATCCTACTTTTACCCCAAAAGCATTTTTTAAAGTATCCATCGCTTTTAAATTTACATCATCGTATGGACACGGATAACTAGTTGTACAGTGTAAAAGAGTAATATCCGTTGCCCCGCCATCACGCAGTGCTTTTATAGACAGTTCCACATCTCCCAAGGAACTCATACCAGTACTTAAAA
>CACZYN010000027.1 GCA_902785445.1 uncultured Anaerovibrio sp. | reverse complement strand
TGCAGGAGTATAATGCTCTGATGAGCCAGCGCAACAACAGCATGGCAGCTCGGGATGCCAAGCGGCAGTTCGTTCAGGATAATCGCTTGCGGGGCTTTGACTGTGTTAACTATGAAGCGCGTATGAATCATCCTGAGCAGGCCCCAATTTTTGCGGAAAATGGCAATCCAGCCCAGGCGTACTTCTGGGCTCTGCAGCTGCAGGGGGATCAGTATGCGGTGGTTCCTAATCTGAAGGCCTATGAGGGGCAGGTTCATCAGACTGGGGGCATGAAAGAAGTATTTGATTCCAACTATCAGGCGGGTTCTTATGCCGGAATTATGGTGTTAAAGCCAGCTATATTCAGTGGCTTGAGCCAATTGCTTCAAAAGGGGCAGCTTAGACTTGAAAAATAATAATAGGAGGTGACTGATTTTTGGTACAGCAAAGGAGATTTGATGAAATATATGATGATCTGGTGGATGTATGGAAAAAAATGGAAGCTGATACATTAGCATTTAAAAATCTGCTGGATGAATTATGTAAAGCAAATTATGCTAATAACATGAACCAGTCACCTCAAAGTGGATTATCTCAAAGTAATAATTTTGCTCCTTCTGCCAGGGAAGAAAGAATTCGCACCTGGAGTCCAGAGCAAATAAAAACCACCCCAAGAATTATCCCTAAAGCGGAGACAATGACGGTACCTCCACGTTCCGGTGGAAGTACAATTGGTGGGAGCCGGTTTGTTAAGGAATATAATCAGCTGCCTAAAACAGGTTCGCTGGTGGATAAACAACAGCGCGATGCATTTGCTAAGCACTACAAATTAAAGGCCTTTTCTTGTATTAATCATCAGGAAAGGGTTAATACGCCAACCAAAGCACCAGTATTCCGAGAAAATGACTCAGTGGCCCAAGGGGATTTTTGGGCCAAGCTGATTAATGGGGTACTGTATGAAGTGGTACCAAATCAGCGGATCACTTATGATGAAACTTTACATTATTATGCTGGTATGAAAGAAGCTTTTGTATCGAATTTTAAAAGTGGCACCTATAATCGGATTGTCGTTTTAGAGCCAGCACAATTTCAAAATTTTAATGGTGAATGGAGACTCAATAAACCAGGAAGAATACAGCTTAGTTAATAGTTGAGTTTCATGGAGGATAAGATGGCAGAGGAAAATAAGACATTGGCCCAGCTGGTGCGGGAAGTAATTGCCGAAGATCGCAGTATACTTGGCCGTAAGGATGATTTGATTAACACACTGAATCCGTTGGTATCTGCTGAGCAGCAAAGGTATTATCAGGCCCTGAAACGAGCCATTCAGGATTTTAATGTGGCTGAGACTATGTTATTGGCGGATAGTGGTTCTGATGAAGAAAAAGAGGCAGCCAAAAATATCATTTTGCAGGTACAGTTGGAGGCCAATGTGCAAGAAAAGCGGGCCCAAGGTGTAGTAGAGACCTTGGTGGAAGCTTTGGGATGGGATGATGCTTCGGTGGAGGAAGTTTTACCGGAGGAAGAGGACCTGACAGGGGAAAAACAAGAGGAGGAAGATGATACCTCGGAGTTAGAGAAATCCGCTGGCTGGGTTTGTCCTCAATGCGGTAAAGGTGGTAATTTAGGTAAATTCTGTGTGCAATGTGGACGTA
Source organism: uncultured Anaerovibrio sp. (assembly GCA_902785445.1). Lineage (GTDB taxonomy): Bacteria > Bacillota > Negativicutes > Selenomonadales > Selenomonadaceae > Anaerovibrio. The sequence goes on along the minus strand of CACZYN010000027.1, from coordinate 24,480 downwards.
CCAGAGATGAAGACGTAACCTGGACCTGTCCGGCATGTGGCCGTGAGAATCACAAAGGAACGTTCTGTATAATGTGTGGGCATGCCAAGGGGGCACCAGTACCTGTACAAGAAGCACCAAAGGTTTCTCCGCAGCCGGTACAGCCACCAACCCAGTCTGGGCAACCTTCCTATCGTCCGCCTGTTCCGCCGGCTAATCCCAATTATCCGCCACCAATGAAAAAAAATAATACGCCGATAATGGCGGCAGTAATAGGTGCGGTTTTGATTCTGCTGTTAGTATTTTTCGGCATTAAGTACAGTTCAAATTCGAATGAAGCCAAGCAGACCAATTCTCAGCCAGGTGCGGCAACCAGCCAGCAGAGTAATGTAAAAACAGACCTGTCCCTGGGCGGATTGGAGCTGGGATTATCTATTGATGATATGCGTAAGCTCCTGGGGAAGGAAAAAGAAAGCAAGGCCATGGACACCCCAGGTTATACCCGGTATTACTACGATGATATTTGGGTGGTAGTTCATGACGGTAAAATATCTGCACTGGAATCCAATAGCAGCAAGGTGGTAACCAAGCGAGGCATGGCCCAGGGCTCCAAGATAAGTGATGTCATCAATGCTTATGGGCAGGCTTCAGCCACCAGTGAATACGGTGGTAAAGACCTGTATGAATATTACTATAAATCTATAGATGGTACGGATGGCATTTTGCGCTTCGCCGTAAATAAAGGCTCGGATGTTGTGGACTATATTACTATTCGTGAGAATGAAAACAAGAAGAAATCCTCCACAGCCCAGTCCGATGCGGTAAATACCTTTGTACGGTATCATCAGGCCATTAGCCAGCATCAGTTAGGGGCGGCCTTTGCCATGCTGACCCAAAATATGCAGCGGCAGATGGGGTCCTATGAAAGCTATAATTCCGGTTTCGTGAATACCTTAACCAGTGAGGTTACCAGTACCACAGTTACGGCCTCTTCCCCTACCAGCGTAAGTATTAATTACGATTTAAAAGCTCGTGACCGGTCTGGGGGAGCAGTATATGTGCAGTATTTCAGGGGGCAGGCAACACTGGTAAATATTGGTGGTAAGTGGTATATTGACAACATGTCATCATCAAAGACAGGAGATCATTACGAATGATAAATAAAAAAATGGCAATTATTGCTGTGGCAGTAGTTGTGCTGTCCGTATTGGGTGGCTTGGCTTTTTGTAACAGATGGTTAAGCCAGGATACCAAGAGTAAGGAAGAGACTAACACTACAGTAAAAATTTCTAAGGAAATGACCATCGATGAGCAGGTAGAAGCAATAGTTTCCAGCATGACCTATAAGGAAAAGCTGGGACAGATGGTGATAATGGGAATTCAAGGTACAGAGCTTACAGATGATGCTGCCTATATGATGAGTCAGTATCATATTGGTGGTGTGACATTATTTGACCGCAATCTGGAATCGGCAGAGCAGACGGCGGCCTTGACCAAAGCATTGCAAAAGTCCGCCAAGAATAATGCCGGGCAGCAGGTCCCGCTTTTCATAGCTATCGATGAAGAAGGTGGAATTGTGGCTCGGGGTAAATCCTTTATTGAATGCCCACCTGCCCAGGAGGAAATAGGCAATACCAAGGATGCTTCCCAGGCGGAATATTGGGCCAAAAAGACTGGTTCTACATTGAAGGAGCTTGGGATTAATGTAAATTTCGCTCCAGTAGCCGATGTGGGTTCCAATGATACCCGTTCCTTCAGCAAGGATCCTGATACGGTAGCACAATTTGTTAGTGCAGCTGCCAAGGGATATGCCAGCATCAACGAGATGTATGCCTTGAAGCATTTCCCAGGCATTGGCCGGGGGACGGTGGATTCCCATCAGGACATATCCAGCATAGATATTTCCAAGGAAGAATTGAAGAATACCGATTTGAAGCCTTTCCAGGAAATAATTCGTCAGCAGGGTGAAAATGGGTTCTTTATTATGGTATCCCATCTCAAATACCCGCAGCTGGATCCGGATAACGCCGCCAGCCAGTCCAGGGCTATTATGACTGATTTGCTCCGTAAAGAAATGGGGTATAACGGTCTGATTATAACCGACGATTTGGAAATGGGAGCTGTGGCCAAGTACGGTTCCTATCGAGCTTTGGGGGTGAAAGCTGTCAAGTCTGGAGCCGATATTGTACTGATGTGCCATGAATATGACCACGTTACCGAACTGTATTTAGGCTTGTTGGAGGCCTACGAAAATGGTGAATTGGATAAAGACCAAATCGATGCCTCAGTTCGTCGTATAGTTAAGGCTAAGTTAATGAGCGGGATAACCTATTAAAGTTAACTGTACTAATATATTTTAAAAATGGAGATATGAAGATGGAAAAATGGATTTGTTCCTGTGGAGTGGAAAATGAAGGAAATTTTTGTGCAAGCTGTGGCAAGCCACGAGAAACAGTAGAGAATATTCCCTCCGAAGATACTGTGCTGATGCCGGCAATAACTGAACAGCAGATTCAGCAAGCCAATATGGCCGATATGGAGCCTTATCCACCAGCACAGGATAATTATCAGTATAATCAATACAATCAGTATAACGGGCCCATGGGTCAGGAGAATTTCCCGAAGAAGGATCGGCGGCCGTTAATAGCTGGTATAGTTATTTTGGGTATTGTCATTGTCGGCTTGATAATGTTCTATGTGGGTATTGAAAGTCGGTATATGGCCAAAGTCAAAAAAGCCGATGTTTTGACAGCGGAGATTCACACCGTTTTGGCGGATATTAATAATTTAGACGGTGATGTTGAAACGGATAAGCATAAGGCTTATGTTAAGGATTTAGAGGAAAAACAGGGACAATTAAATGATGTGCTCAGTTCTCTGCGTTCCGTGCGTGTACCTGATAAGCATGCTGATTTTAATGCCAAACTGGTGGAAGCCCTGGATTTGGAAAGTCAGATATTAAAATCTGTACATGATGTGGTGGAAAATCCCCCAGCCAATGGGGCTATTCCGGCATCTGTATCCCCTGAGTTTCAGAGCAGTGTGACCAATTTGGTAAATAAGGCCAAAGACCTCACCATTGAGGAGCTTCAGCTGGATAGTAGCATGAATATGCCAGAGCTTACCCAGAATGTAAATTCCTTCCTGGTGAGATTCTGTAATGTTCAGGAGCAAAAGCGTATTGAACTTGAGCGCAAGCTTCGAATGGAAGCTCTCCAACGTTTGGATAATTTCCGCCGGACGCTACAGGATGAAAATGCAACAAAACGACAAGAGGCCTATCGAGAAAATAGATGGATTTATTGTGCCAATAATGTAACCTGTTATAACGGACATTTGGAAATTGACGGTGATTTTTACAATGGCTCCTCACAAAGAGGAAACATTTACACGACGAACCTTGACCTTGACGTAACCTTATATAATCAGGGCGAAGTAGTAAAACAACTCTCTTCACATTTTGGTTATGTAAGTATTGGCTGGTCATATATGGGCAGCAGTATAGGACATAAATTTAGCATTTACGATGGATCAATTTCTGAGGGATTGATTTTTGATGCCTTTGATGTAAGAGCAAGGTTCTGATAGGTAAAATAAGTAATGTGTGCAGCTCCAAGCTGGATGGTTAGCACATCTGGCTTGGAGCTTTTGTTTTACGGAGGTCATAGATGGCAGAAGGAAATAAGACATTAGCCCAGTTATTGCGGAAGGTAATCACTGAGGACCGCAGTTTACTCGGACGCCGGGATGACTTAATAGAAAAGCTAAATGCTCTGGTGCCAGGCGAACAGCAGCGGGATTATCAGCCCTTGAAGCGGGCAATTATGGATTTTAATGTGGCGGAAACTATGCTATTGGCTGATGGTGGTTCAGATGAGGATAAGGAAGCCGCTAAAAAAGCTGTTTTGCAAATTCAGCTGGAGGCCAGTGTACAGGCCAAGCGAGCCCAAAGTGTGGTTGATATATTAGTAGAGGCTATGGGCTGGCATGAAGATACTGGCGCGGAAGCTAGTTCCTTTGTGGAAGAAATAACTGATGCTAATGCTGATGAAGTAAGCATTTTTTCCGAAGTTGAGGCCTTTAATGTGGCATCGGAAGCTGTGGAACCACCAAAGAGTTGGGTTTGTCCTAATTGTGGCAATTCCCGCAATTTTGGGAAATTTTGCGTTCAATGTGGCTACGGGAAGAATCAGCCAATTACCTGGAATTGTCCTGTCTGTGGGCATGGGGGTAATGCTGGCTCCTTCTGTACAAACTGTGGTTATGCCAAGGGAGCGCCGGTACCAGTTCAACCGACCTATCAGATGCCTGGACAGCCAGCTGGAATAACTACGTCATCTCCAAAGAAAAAAACGGATTACGTATATATTGTCAGTGTGGTAAGTTTATTACTCCTCTTGTGTTTAGTAATCGGGATAAAGTTTGGACATATTGACACCGGAAAGTTTTGGAATAGCACCAAGGTGCAGCAGGTTGATAAGGAGACTGAGGCTTTTTTAGCCTCCAAGGTTGGCGATTATCCGGCTTTTTTTAAGAATAATTCTAACTTTCCTTTTTTGGAGTGCCATATGGATACGGGAATTTTTCTTGATAAGAGTACGGTTAAAATAGTGCAGGATGGGAATACACCAATTATTGAAGTTGAGAGCTTTATTGTAGGGAATGCCAATCATGGTGGAACTAAGGAAAGCAATAGACATAAGACAAAGTTTAAATATGATCGGGATAATATCATGTTGTTTCGTGAAGACAAGGGGAATTGGAAATATGTAAATCGCGATGGCCCTATGAGTGAAACTAGAGGCGTAGTATCTTTAGCTCAGGCGGCCTACTATATCGCTTATGGGAAAAAATTTTTCTATGATTATAATTCTGAGGGTTTTTACAAACGTATGGGGTTAAAGATTTAGCCAGTTTCCAGGATTTAACGGGAACAAATTGTATACTTTATTTGCTGAAGGAAAACGCTGACTTAATCACGAATAAAAATATAGATAAAATTACATGGAGGGTGGTTAGGGTATGTTGATTAAAAGATGTTGTTTGGGATTGTTGATAGCTTTTTGTTTCGTCCTGTCCGGCTGCTTTAGTGCCTCCGGTAATCTCACGATTCATGAGGATGGTAGTGTGCGGTATGAAGCTACCATGGCAACTATTGATATGCTCAAGAGCGCCATTGATGAGCAACGGGAGGCAATCGTTAGTCAGAATAAATCCGCCAAGGTGGAGCCATATTCCGATGGTAATATGAGTGGCTACAAGATCACGGCAGATTATCCTTCAGTTCGGGAGTACGCCAAGGGACTTTCCGGGGAGAAGGATAAAACCACTGGTTTGTCGGTAAATGGTATAAGGGAAGTTCGGGGCTGGTTTTACGATGCCTATTCCTTTGATTTCAACATGAAGGGTAATGACACTAGCAACGAGGATCCAGAGGCAGCAGCCATGGCTCAGGCTATGCTTTCCAAGATGAAGTTTGATTTTACCATTAATTTACCTTATGCTGCGGATTTTAATAATGCAGATAAGGTTTCCAATGAAAATAAGACCTTGTATTGGAATTTGGCTGAAACCTTTACCTCAGGCAAAGATAAGAGCATCCAGACGCAATTTAAAATATGGCATAAATCCCACATAATCATCACCTTTGTGGCAATCGGTATATTGGTTATTTTGGCGATTATCTTGGGTGTTTTGGCAGCAAATTCCCATACTCCGGGGGATGGACGCACCAAGGGAATTTTGGCCGGCGTGGTATTTTTTGTGGCATTGCTTATGGGTGTAATGTCCTTGTATATGCTGTTTTCGGCACCAAAATTTACGGATAATACAGTAATCAGTCAGACAACCAGCAAGGAAACAACCAGTCCAACCACTTCGACTCCGTCTGCCAACAATCCTCCGGCAACTACCAAGTCCCAGGAGTCATCCCATAATAGTGGAGTGATAACCGGTACAGAGGTCAGGATGCGGGCTAATCCAAGCAAAAATGCCAATATTTTGGGATATTTTGACAAGGGAGAAACGGTTGACATTATTGATGCCCGTCCGGAGTGGGTGCAGGTTCGTCGGGCTAATGGAGCCGTTGGCTGGGTATCCGATCAATTTTGTAAATATTAATAGATAATTTAGGGCAATAAAAATCACCTGTCAGAGCATATTGACAGGTGATTTTATTATGAGCAGACATTTTATTGCATTTTGGAAAGATCCGTTACGATGCTTGGCCACAATGACTTCAGTGATGTTTTTGTTGGTGGTCTCCGGATCATAGTAATCTTCCCGGTACAGGAACATTACGATATCCGCATCCTGCTCCAGGGAACCGGATTCACGCAAATCACTGAGCATTGGTCGCTTTATCTGGCGGCTTTCTACACTACGGGAGAGCTGGGACAGGGCAATAACCGGAACATTAAGTTCTCGGGCTACGGCCTTTAGGGAACGGGAAATTTCGGAAATTTCCTGTTGGCGGTTGTCACTGCCACCTTTACTCCGACCCTGCATCAGCTGCAAATAGTCGATGATGATAAGATCAAGGCCATGTTCTGCTTTGAGGCGGCGAGCTTTGGAACGAAGCTCCATTACGGTGATGCCGGCAGTATCATCAATATACAGTGGGGCGGCAGAAACCTTATCCGCAGTTCTTACCAGCTTGTCCCAATCCTCTTCGTTCAGGTCACCATTCTTCAGCTTTTGGGAGTCAATAGCTCCCTCGGAGCACAGCATACGCTGTACCAGTTGCTGTTTGGACATTTCCAGAGAGAAAAAGGCCACGGTTTTCTTGGCTTTTAAGGCCACGTTGGCGGCAATATTCAATGTAAAGGCCGTCTTACCCATACTTGGACGGGCGGCCACCAAAATCAAATCCGAGGCTTGCAAACCCGAGGTCAGGGCATCCAAATCCTTAAAGCCACAAGGAATACCGGTCAGACCACCCTTAGATTCATAAAGGATGTTAATCTTATCAAAGGTTTCAATAACAATATCCTTCATGGGGGTAAAGGCACTGACATTCTGTCGGTTGGCCACCTCCATAATCATCTTTTCTGATTTGTCGATAACATCTGCCACATCGTCCGAGGCTTCATAGGCCATGCCGGCAATATCCGTGGCCGTGTTAATAAGATGTCTTAAATCCGCCTTTTCCCGGACTATGTTGGCATGATATAGCACATTGGCTGCAGTAGGAACTATGTTGGCCAAGGCTGTTACAAAGGTGATACCGCCAACTTTGTCCAGTTTGTTTTCCTTGTCCAGATAATTGGTTACAGTGACAATATCCGCTGGTTCGTTGCGATTAAACAGGGTCAGCATGGCATCATAGATTATTTTATGGGCATCCCGGTAAAAATCCTCTGGTAACAGCAGTTGGGATACCTCCGCGATAGCTTCTTTCTTTATGAGCATAGCACCCAAAACCGCCTGTTCAGCGTCAATATTTTGGGGCGGCAGCCGGTCGATAGTTGGCATGGGTTATTCCTCCTGTTGTTCTGGTTCAGGTCCCAGCAATATATCCAGGGCCTCCTTGGCGGTGGTAACGGTTTTTATATTCAGTCCTAAATGATTTTTCGGGATATCCTTTTCATTTTCCTTTGGGATAATCAGGGTTTCAATACCTGCCTGCTTAGCTCCATAGGCCTTTTCAAAAACTCCGCCCACTGGGCGAACCTTGCCCTGAAGGGAGATTTCTCCTGTAATAGCTACATTTTGTCGGATTGGCCGTTTGGTAATGGCGGATAAAATGGCCGTCAAAATAGCAGTACCAGCACTAGGCCCGTCAATATTCCCTCCACCGATAACGTTGATATGAATGTCGTAATCGTGGATATCCTTGCCGGTGAGCATGCGTACCACGGAAGCTGCATTAAATACTGAATCCTTGGCCATACTGCCGGCGGTTTCATTAAAGCGTACAGTGCCCTTGCCCTCTTCCCGGGCTTTAAAAGCAATGGCTTCAATTTCGATAACCGACCCCAAAAAGCCTGCTACACCCAAACCGAAGATATGTCCGATTTCCAGTTTATCCGAAGCTTTTTTGGTTACATATGGGCTGAGACGGCTCACCTGAGCCACCTTGTATATATCCGCCTTTTCGATGATAACATTCTCCGGGGTGTTTTCCTCAGACTCATTGACGGCTGAACGCTCCAGAGCCAGGCTGTAGGCATCTGCCAGTATATTGATGGCCTTACGGCCTTCAATGGTGTATTCGCTGATGAGCTTGGCCACACCTTCTCCCAAGGTGGCCGACAGCTTCTTGGCGGCATTTTCTACTATTTCCTGAATATTGCTTGGGGTCAGAGGCTCAAAATATATTTCCGCGCACCGGGAGCGCAGGGCTGGATTAATTCGGGAGGCTTCCCGGGTGGTGGCCCCAATCAGCACAAAATCCGCTGGTGCTCCTTCGTCAAATAATTTCTTGATATAGGGTGGAATTTTTTCATCCGCCGGATCATAATAGGCCGACTCAAAATAAGCCCGCTTGTCCTCCAGGACTTTAAGGAGCTTATTTTGTAGCATTAAATCCATTTCGCCGATTTCATCAATGAATAAAATACCCCCGTGGGCATCGGTTACTAGACCTGGTTTTGGTTCTGGAATGCCCACATCCGCTAAATCCTTCCGGGCACCCTGATAAATCGGATCGTGTACTGAACCCAATAATGGATTGGTCATATCCCGAGGATCCCAACGCAGAGTGGTACCATCGGTTTCCACAAAGGGAGCATCCTCTTTAAAAGGCGATAGTTTGCGCTTTTTAGCTTCCTCCAGTACCAGCCGGGCGGCAGTGGTTTTACCTACTCCCGGTGGTCCGTAGAGAATCAGATGTTGCGGATATGGCGAACTTAATTTGGCCAGCAGAGAATCTACTGCCCGGGACTGTCCCACAATCTCCTCGGTGGAAGAAGGGCGTAACAGCTCCATCACCGATTGGGTGAGGCTGACTTCCTCCAGTTCTTCCAAATGTTCCCTTTTCTTCTGTTCCAAAGGGGACTCGGTGGATTTCTTTTCCTCCTTCAGGATTTGCATTTTGATATCCTTTACATAATCCTGATGGTTTTCCTCCAGCCGTTCCGCCACCTTTTTCTCCAAATCATCTTCCACAGAGCGCCGGGCCAGTATATCAGAAAAATGCTCCGTTAAAAGGTCCAGAATCTCCATGATTTCATCATCGGAGGGAACTTCCTTAATGGTGGGATTGTCATTAATAATTCGCTGTAAAGCCAGCACACGCTCACCTCGGTTAGGTGAGCGCACTAATTGTAAAGCATCCATTTTACCAGCCTTTAACACCAGCCGGTCAGACCCATAATAGTCCACCAGCAGGCTGTACAAGGCATCGATTTTTCGGTCTATCTCATCTCGGGGTGGCAGTTCCCGGGCCAGTGCTTCTTCCACTTCACTTAAGTCTGGCTCCTTATCCGAGTGCTTCAAATTTAACAGTTTTGAAAAAAAGTCCTTCATAGATACACCCTATTAGCCCTTTACCACTTCCACCTTGATGGTGCTGGTAATTTCCGGATGTACCTTGATTACTGCCTCATAGGTTCCAGTGCCGGAAATATCCTCTTTTAAGGAAATCTTACGCTTGTCAATGTCAATATTGTGCTGCTTCTTCAACACATCGGAAATATCCTTGCCGGTTACCGAGCCGAATAGACGGCCATTTTCTCCGATTTTTACGGGAATCTTTACGGAAACCTGGGAAAGCTGGGCAGCCATGAGTTTGGCCTCATCGGTATCCTGAGCCTTCTTGCGGGCAGCGGAGCCAGCCTGGGCTTTTGCTACATTTACATTATTGGAGGTGGCTTCAACAGCCGCCTTTTTTGGCAACAGGAAGTTCCGGCCATAACCGTCGGATACCTCCACAATATCTCCTTTTTTACCTAAGTTCTTAATGTCCTTCTGCAAGATTACTTTCATTGTTATCATACTCCTCTATAAATTCTTGGGTATATTCTAATACTTGGTTATATACATCATCAATTGTGCCATCTTTGAGCTGGGTGCCAGCCACGTTCTGATGACCGCCGCCACCGAAGTTTTCCATGATGACCTGCACATTGATTTCACCGCTGGAGCGGGCGCTGACGCCCACGGTATTGGCGGTAAGCTGGAATATTACTATACTTACCCGGACATTTTCGATGCGCAGCATGGAGTCGGCTACCTGAGCAGCCACTACCTGAATGTTTGGCATGGTGTCCGGACATTTGGTGATAATGAGACCATTTGGGAACATGGTGGCAGCCGCCTTGGCTCTGGCTTCCGCCACTTCTGTGTCAAAGTCTGTCCTAAAGAGCTGGCGTACGGCCACCAAATCAGCGCCCCAGCGCCGGAGATAAGCAGCGGCTTCAAAGGTGCGGACACCCACCTGTACGGCAAAGTTCTTGGTGTCCACCAATATGCCGGAATACAAAGCAATAGCTTCTATACGGCTAAGCTTCAAATCTTCGCTGAAATACATCAACAGCTCGGTGACCAGCTCACTGGTGGAGCTGGTGGCAGTTTCCAAATAGGTGATTTTGGCATTTTTGATGTAATTCTCGCTGCGGCGATGGTGATCGATAACCACAATCTGGTCAATGCGATTCAGCATATCCGGAGCAGCTGTAATGTGTGGAATAAAGGTATCCACCACAAAGAGCACCGGATTTTGAGCGGTAATATTTAGCAGATGATCACTGGAAATGAATAAATCCGCATATTCCTCTCGGGTGGACAGCATTTCGATGATTTTGCCAATGCCCTCATTCATATCGCTTAAGATAATGTGGACAGGCTTATCCAAACTTTTAGCCATACGGGCCACGCCCAAAGCAGCTCCCAGCGCATCGAAATCTTCATTATGATGACCCATGATAAAGATTTCATCAGAGGTCTGCATTAAAGCCTTGATATTGGAGGCCATTACCCGGGCCTTAACCCGGTTTTGCTTTTCCAGAGCCTTGGTTTTACCACCAAAGAAGCTGGTTTGGTTGTTCATCATGACAGCGGCCTGGTCACCACCCCGGCTCAAGGCCAAATCCAGCATGGACTGCGCTTGCTGCCCCAGTTCGATATAAGTTTGCCGATCAGCTACTGATATACCGATACTCAGGGTTACCGGCAGTTTGCTGGTGTTATTAAAGAGATTGTGGACCTTGTCCAAAATGGAGAATTTCTCCTCGATGGCCACATCCAGATTACGCCGCTCAATAACCGCAATATAGGTGTCGTTACGGCTGCGGTGCATATAACCCTCCAGATGGTTAATCCATTCGCCAATCAGCTTGTTGGCCTGAAATACCAGACTGGTTCTTTCCGCATCGTTGAGTCCCTTCAGTACATCCTCGTAATTGTCTATCTGGATATACATGAGCACGGAACGGGAATTAGCGTGAATCCGCTTCAGTATCTGGTATGGTGAATCATCCATTATATACAGAGCCATTAAGCCACAGGAATCATCCTTGGTGGCAATTGGGCGATATTTCATCTTAAAATGAACATTTTCATGGATAAATACGGTTTCGTCATTCTTGCCCCAAATGGCCTCCAAATCCAGTTCCGGCCAAAAGGCATCATCCCCCTGATTGATGGACATGCCGTATTCCGGGATTTTGGTTATGTGCTTTTCCAGCTCCTTGTTAAACCATTGGAGACGGCCGTCCCGGTCTACCAGAACCACTATCTGGGGCAAGTACTCAATGGCGTAGTTGGAGGCATCATTAACATTACTGATGACGGTATGACAATAATGGTCAAACTCCTCGGTGCGATACCGACAGCGTTCATAGCCGAAAAACAAGGTAGCCAGCCAGACCATCAGGGCTGCCGCACCAATATAGGAATTGTATATGCATAGCACAACTACTAAGAATAGAGCTGCCAGATGAATGATCACAATATCAATCCAGGCATTTAGATTTCTTGGCATTTTTTAGACCTCAATTCTACCCTATTAGGATTAATGTTTTTTTGCGAAACGCTTACGATAATCAAATAACATATCAAATAGCCCAACAAAGGCCACAATTTGCGCCATGAATCCGTTGAGGAAAACAAAGATGACACCGAAAAGGCTGTTATCGAGAGTTCAACTATCAAGGACATTCTCAGCGATATCGAACCCAGCAAAGGTAGCCATGATATTTACATTTAAAGAAACCTGATATAACAAATCTATTTGCCGGGTACTGCCCCAATAAAGTCCAATTAGGGAGAAGGCAAAGAGATATAAAATAACCTTTGGTAAATGCCAATCATCAAAATCTGGCAGGGAGGATACTTCGTAGCCTAAACGCCGCAGTACTCTGGTGCCAATGGCAAAATTTATCCAGGTGGTAATAAGGCCGGAACAGATGATAACCAGTGGCATTAATAACGCAATCATGTTAAAGGCCATATCAAATTGCTGTTTGCTTTCGGCAATTTGCTCTGGGGTCATACCCATAGTTTCGTAGGCGGAGAGGGTAATATCGAAGGATTCCTTCAGCATATCTACCTGCATGTCAAAGGGATTAATTTCCGTAACATAAAATAGCATGGCCATGGCAATTAGCATGGAAATAATGGCAGATACCAAAGACAGCATGAGATTTTTAGCTGCCGGCAGCTGGTTACGGAAGCCGTATCCTAAGGCTATGGCCGGAGGCGCAAAGCCGATTACCATACGAATGGCTGCCATAGGTTCAATCAGAATACTCATGATTATGCCGGCAGTCAGTACGCTCATTAGGGCCCATTTCATCCCGTGGCGTACTTCCAGTACCAATATTGGCAGGGGCCATAAGAGAATGGCAATAGTTCCCAGCAATGGGACATAGACCCCTATTAAAGCGGTGATAACTGTAATGGCCGCTAAAAGACCACTTTCAGTCATGGATTTTATTTTTACATCAGCCATGTTGACACTCCTTACTAACCAATGTGGGGATTTTCTCCACATCAATATGTAATTATATCATTTTATATGGTAACTTACAAAAGTTATGGGACACTACGAAATGAAACAGGAGGTTATTAGATAATATGAAAGAAAAAATTGGCTAAAGTTAGCTTATTGATATAGAATTAAACCGAAAGGAAATCTAGTTGGAGGTAGAAAAATGGAAGCAAGTTTATTATTAAAGTTACAAAATGGCAGTGATGTGCGGGGGATTGCCATGGAAGGGGTGCCCGGTGAGGAAGTCAATTTGCGTTCGGCAGAAGCCAATGTTATTGCGGCCGCCTTTGTGCAGTTCCTGGCGAAAAAGACCGGTAAAAAGACCTCTGAGCTGAAGGTGGCTGTAGGGCACGATTCCCGTTTAAGCGCTACTGCCTTAAAGGAAGCCGCCATGCAGGGCATCAAGGGACAGGGAGCGACACCGGTGGACTGTGCTCTGGCCTCTACTCCAGCTATGTTTATGTCCATAATCTTTGAGGAAACCCAGATGGATGGTTCTATTATGATTACCGCCAGTCATTTGCCTTTTAACAGAAATGGCATGAAGTTTTTCACCAAAGATGGTGGTTTGGAGAAACAGGATATCCGGCAGCTGTTGGAAATGGCAGCGGATATTGAAGCAGTGGAAACAGACATCAGTACAGCTTCTAAACTGAACTTAATCGACATATATGCCAAGTCCCTTTGTGAAACCATACGGGCCGGCGTGCAGTCCACTGACAATTATGATGCACCATTAACGGGAATGCACATTGTGGTGGATGCCGGCAACGGAGGGGGCGGCTTCTTTGCCCGGAAAGTATTACAGCCTTTAGGGGCGGATACCTCCGGCAGCTGTTTCTTGGAGCCGGATGGCCATTTTCCTAACCATATCCCGAATCCGGAGAACAAGGAAGCCATGGCGGCCATAAAAAAGGCTGTGCTGGATAATAAAGCAGACTTGGGCATTATCTTTGATACGGACGTGGACCGGATGAGCGCTGTATTGCCTGACGGCCAGGACATCAGCCGCAACGCCTTGATTGCCATGATGGCAGCCATATTGCAGGAGGATTATCCAGGCAGTACCATCGTGACCGACTCGGTGACTTCTGATGAACTGACGGAGTTTTTGGAAGGGAAGTTAAAGCTGAAGCATCATCGCTTTATGCGGGGCTACAAAAATGTCATCAATGAATGTATCCGCTTAAATGACGGCGGCACGGTTTCCCCTCTGGCCATTGAAACCTCCGGGCATGGTGCCCTTAAGGAAAATTATTATCTGGATGATGGAGCATATTTGGCGGTTAAATTACTTATCGCAGCGGCCAAGGCCTTCAAGGAGGGAAAAGCTCTGGCAGGCCTTATCAGTGACCTTAAGTATCCAGCCGAGGCCAAGGAATATCGTCTTTATATTCGGGGGATAGATGACTTTAAGTCCTATGGTAATGATGTATTGGCTAAGTTTAAGGAAAGAGCGGTTGCCAAAGGTATCGAGATAGCCTCCCCGTCCTTTGAAGGCGTACGGCTGGTATTCCCGAATAAGGGCTGGGTATTATTGCGCCTGTCTCTCCACGACCCGAATATGCCAATGAATGTGGAGGGCAAGCACCCTGGAGACTGTACGGAGCTTACCGCTGTTGCTAAGGAATTGGTGGCTGGCTTTGAGCATCTGGACACCAGCGTGTTGTGATGTATACAATCCATAGCGGTTGACAGTATTTTACAGCAAATGCTATCATAATGTTTGGTGGGTAAATTTAGCCTGCCGGCTCGGGAATGAAAATATTTCCGAAAATGCCTGTTTTTATTTTAAGGAGGATGTGCATCAATGATCGAACGGTATACCAATCCGGAGATGGGTAACATTTGGACTCTGCAACATGAGTTTGAGGTAATGTTGGATGTAGAAATCGCTGCTTGTGAGGCTATGGCTGAGCTGGGCGAAATTCCTAAGGAGGCTGCCATTAATATCCGGGAGAAGGCCCATTTTGAGCTGGACCGGGTAAAGGAAATCGAAAAGGAAACCAATCACGATATTATTGCTTTCCTCACCAATGTGGCTGAATACGTGGGGGATGATTCCAAGTATATCCACAAGGGACTGACCTCCAGTGATGTGAAGGATACGGCTCTGGGTATTATGATGAAGAAATCCGCCGAGCTGATTATTGATGATTTAAAGAAATTCCGGGAAGTATTAAAGCGTCGGGCAGCAGAGTTTAAACACACTGTTTGCATCGGCCGTACTCACGGTATCCATGCGGAGCCAATGACCTTTGGTTTAAAGCTGGCTCTCTGGATGAATGAAATTGACCGTGATATCGAGCGGGTGGAACATGCCAAGAAGATTGTTTCCGTAGGTAAGCTCTCCGGTGCGGTAGGTACTTATTCCAATATTAATCCAAAGATTGAGGAACTGGTTTGCAAGAAGTTGGGTATTACCCCATCTCCATTGGCCACTCAGGTAATCCAGCGGGATCGTCATGCCGAGTACATGACTACCTTGGCTATTGTGGCCAGCTCCTTTGAGAAGTTCGCTACGGAAATCAGAAATCTCCAGCGTACAGATATTCGTGAAGCTGAAGAGTATTTCAGCCCAGGCCAGAAGGGCTCTTCTGCAATGCCACATAAGCGTAATCCAATTACCTGTGAGCGAATTGCTGGGATGGCCCGTTTGGTACGGGGTAATGCCCTGGCATCCATGGAAAACATTGCCCTGTGGCACGAAAGAGATATTTCCCATTCTTCTGTTGAGCGGGTAATTTTACCAGATTCCACTATTAATGTGGACTATTGCATCAAGAAGTTTACTAACATCATTGACAAGCTGCTGGTATATCCAGAGGCTATGATGGAAAATCTCAATAAGACCGGTGGCTTGATTTTCAGCCAGCGTATATTGATTGCCCTGGTAAGCAAGGGAGTTCTTCGTGAGGATGCTTATAAGTGGGTACAGCGCAATGCTATGAAGCGTTGGCTGGAGAAGGAAGACTTCAAGACCAATATCAGTAAGGATGAAGACGTGACTCGGTATTTGTCCCAGGCGGAGATTGATGAATGCTTCAAGGTGGATTATTTCCTCCGCCACGTGGATATGATTATGGCCCGCTTCGGACTTTAAGAGGGGAGAGACCTTTATGGCTTCAGTAGCAGTACTTGGCACCCAATGGGGTGACGAAGGTAAAGGAAAAATTGTAGATTATTTGGCCCAGCAGGCCGAGGTAGTAGTGCGGTCTCAGGGAGGCAGCAATGCTGGTCATACTGTATCCGTTGACGGCGTAGAATATAAGCTGCGTCTTATGCCATCGGGAATTTTGTTTAAGGGTACCTTGAACGTTATTGGTAATGGTGTTGCCTTCAATCCAAAGGTTATGCTGCAGGAAATGGACAACATGATTGCCAAGGGCATTGACGTAAGCGGAATCCGTATCAGCAACCGTGCCCATGTAGTAATGCCATACCACTGTGATATGGATGTTTGCCTGGAGGAGTTAAAGGGTGCCAACAAGGTGGGCACCACCAAGAACGGTATCGGTCCGTGCTATGTGGATCGGGATAACCGTATTGGCATCCGGGTATGTGATTTCATTGATAAAGAGGAATTTGCCAAGCGTCTGAAGGAAAATCTGACTATCAAGAATAAGTTGATTGCTGGCATGTTTGGCAAGGAGCCTTATGACTACGAGGCTATTCTGAAGGAATACGAGGGCTATGCTGATCGTCTCCGGCCATATGTATGTGACACCATTGCTCTGTTACATGATGAGCTGCAGGCTAATAAGAAGGTTCTCTTTGAGGGGGCCCAGGCTACCATGTTGGATATTGATTATGGTACCTATCCATATGTTACGGCTTCTCATCCAGTTTCTGGGGGTATCTGTGTAGGCGCCGGCGTGGCCCCACGGGATATTCATAAGGTTGTTGGTGTCGTTAAGGCTTATTGCACCCGAGTAGGTGAAGGCCCATTCCCTACCGAACAGCTTAATGAAGTCGGGGATAAAATCCGGGAGTTGGGCCATGAATTTGGTACAGTTACCGGTCGTCCACGACGTACTGGTTGGTTGGATGCCTGTGTAGTTCGTTATGCAGGTCTTCTGTCTGGTATTGATTATATGGCTATAACCCGTTTGGATATTTTGGATACTCTGCCAGAAATCAAGATGTGCGTAGGCTATAAGTATAAGGGCGAGGTCATCAATGAAATTCCGGCGTCCTTGAAGGTATTGGCTGAAGTGGAGCCTGTGTATGAAACCTTTGAGGGTTGGCAGACGGATATCAGCGGTATACGCAAATACGAGGATTTGCCAGAGAAGGCTCGGAAATACTTGGAGCGTTTGGCTGAGGTAACTGGCATCGGTTTGGGAATTGTATCCGTAGGACCAAACCGGGATCAGACCATTATTATTGCCAAAGATTTATTTTAAGTTCACAAGCCCTCCCTAGTGGTGAGGATGAGTTTCAGAGATTGGGGATTTTCCCCAATCTCTTTTTTGTTGGCTTATGATAAAAAGGATTAACTGTAAAAATGTCGAATTATAATAGATAACACATATGACTGTTAACTGTTACGAGGAGGAGTTCTGATATGGAAATACGATTTTCCTCATTCCTTCGCTTTTTTCTCATATATATTCTTTGTTGGACTTTGCTGCCTTGTCAGGTTCTGTATGCGGACACGGTTCCTGATGAACGGCAGACAGTATCTGTGGGCGTTGTATTGCAGCCGGGATTTGTTATGCGTAACGAGTCCGGGATTTATTTTGGATTTGATGCGGAATATATGTACAAGATTGCTCAATATGCCAATCTAAAACCAGTATTTCAGCCTTATGATACCATTGGAGATATGTTCAGTGGTCTGGATAATGGTGAGATCCAGATGGCCCTGGGAATTTCTCCTAACCCGGAACGAAAAGAGCGGTTTTTGTTTGCCAATACGGGTTTTTTCTCCAGCCAGGCCAGTGTACGGGTGCGTAAGGATGACAGTCGGTTCAGCTATGGCAACCCGGCGGAATTCGATGGAAAAAAACTGGGGGTAGTCAGCTCCTCCATTATGTACACCCGGGCCCAGGAATGGGTCCAACGCAGTAATATACAGCCGGAATTTATTCTGTTCGATAATGATGATAAACTTTATGCCGCCATGGATGCGGGGGAACTGGATGGGATTATTACCTTTACGGCTAAATATTCCCAAAGTTATCGGGCCGCCTTTAATATTGTTGCCAATACTTATTATCCGATATTTGGCCGAAACCAAATAGAGCTGAAAAACAAGGTGGATGCGGCCATGAACCGCATTTTATACGAGGATCCCCTGTACCCGGAGAAGGTCCATGACAAATACCGTCATTATCGGGAAGATGAAGCACTGCCCCTGTCGGAAGAAGAGAAGGCTTATATCAATAATCACCCGGTTCTTAGGGTAGCTTTCCTGGTTAATCAGGCGCCATTTTCCTTTATTAACAGTGACGGAGCCGTGGCGGGGATAACGGCAGATTTGTACCGTCAGATAGCCAAGGAATTAAATTGGCAGGTGGAATTTAAGCCATATGGAAATCGGCGGGAGGTAGCGGAAGCCCTTCATGCCGGTGAGGTGGATATCTATGGTATAACCACTCAGGATATCATTGCCAGTGAAGAAAAGGGCTTGGCCCTTACCAAGACCTACTTTACCCTAAATATGTTTACCATAAAGCGTACTGATGTAACCGATATTCATACGGCGGCCTTTATTGGCCGGGTTCCTCCTAATGTGGAGAAAATGCTTAGGGATAGATTTGGTGATGTGGAGTTCAAAGGATATGGCAGTATAGACCAGTGCTATGATGCCTTGACGGACAAGCGGGTTGACGCTGTATTCTGCAATATGGCCCAGCTAAACTGGCTGACCAGCCGACGGGAGACGGATGAGCTCCTGGTAGAGGGCATAGAGAATATTTATATTGAATGCTGTGGTCAGCTTCTGCCGGAGAATTATCTGCTTAATTCCATCCTCAGTAAGACTGTGCAGGGAAGTAACATAGATGTGGTCAGCATTATCAGCCGTAATGTGTATACTAAAACCACCACCATGGATTATTTGCGGACCATACCAACTCGGCTGGTGGTAATGTTTTTTGTCTTTGTGTTGTTGATTACCATTTTGGTCAGTCGAACCATCTACATCTCTCATAAAAAGCAGGTGAGTGCCGAGCTGAGTGCCAAACAGGCGGCCTTGGATGCTTCGGAGCGGGCCCGGGAGACGGAGAGTAATTTCCTGTCCACCATGAGTCATGATATGCGGACTCCGTTGAATGGTATTTTGGGTTATACCCGCTTGGCCCGGGGGTCGGACAACAAGGAGGAAATGCAGCAATACCTCAAGCGAATTGATGATTCCGGCAAGCTGATGTTGGCCCTGGTAAATGACGTACTGGATTTGTCCAAGCTGGCCAGCGGTAAAATGGAGCTCCGGGAGGACAGAATTGTACCCCATGAATTGTTTGGTCTGATAAAATCCGCCATAACCATGAATGCGGAAACTCACCATATTGATTTTAAAGCCGAATTACATGGTGATGAAGGCTTGCTGGTATATTCGGATCGCCTCCGTCTTCAGCAGCTGGCCATGAATTTGCTTAGTAATGCGGTCAAGTACACTCCGGCTGGCGGCCATGTAGTGTGGGATGTGTGGATAAAGGATGTCAATGGCGAGCAGGCCATATTGAGGGAACGGATACAGGATGATGGTATCGGCATGAGTGAGGACTTTCAGCAGCACATGTTTGATATCTTTACCCAGGAAATACGCAAGGAGACCTTGGGGACCAGGGGTACTGGTCTGGGGCTTTCTTTGGTGCATAAGTTCATTGAGCTTATGGGGGGAACTATTCAGGTAGATAGTCACTTGAATCAGGGCACGGTATTTACCTTTGAGGTGCCAATAAAGGTTGGGCCGGTGGATACCGGGGAAACTGGTGATGGTGAAGATGGTGCCACCAATAAGGTGGACATCCCTAATGATTTGTTAAAGGATGTTCCAATACTCCTGGTGGAGGATAATGCCATAAATGCTGAGCTGACCCAGCTTATGCTGGCAGATTATGGGGCCAATATGATTGACTGGGCCCATAATGGTCTGGAGGGGCTGGAAATTTACAGTGCCAGTGAGCCAACCCATTATCAGCTGATAATTATGGATTTGCGGATGCCGGTAATGGATGGACTTACAGCCACCAGGAAGATTCGTAGTCTTCATCGGCCGGATGCCGGTATAGTGCCTATTATCGCCATGTCGGCGGATGCCTATGAGGAGGATATCCAAAACTGCAAGGATGCCGGTATGCAGGCCCATGTGAGCAAGCCGGTGGACGTTGATGTACTCATGAAGATAATTGCTGGTTTGATTTAAGGAAAGTAAAATTGGGACTGGGCGGTCTTCCCCAGTCCCCTTGTATTTAACGGGGTGAATATATGTCCAGGACGAAAGAAGAAGAGAAAATTCCCTATAGTACCGACAGCTGTCCCAGCTGTGTGAAAAAAGCCATGGAGACGGAGCTGAAGGCCATGGGTAAGAAGGCAAGTGCAGGGGAAGAGCTGGAGATAAAAAGCTGGGAACGCAAGCATGGCTATTTGAAAGCTGTGGCCTTTATTGTGTTGCTGTTACTGATTTGGGTACTATATTCAGTGAGACCAGCCTGATACAGGTAGTGGATCGATGTCTGCCTGGCAGTTGTGGAAGAGGTACCGTATATTGTGGTATAATAATAAAGTTAATTGTGTGTTATGTTTTTGTTTTTGGGGAGATTACCATGCTTGAATTGAAGGATATAACCTATCAGGTGGAAGAAAATAATGAGACCATTACCATTATTGACCATCTGGATTTAAAGATTGATGACGGAAAATTTGTGGTCATTACCGGCCCTAACGGCGGGGGAAAATCCACCCTGGCCAAGCTCATTATGGGTGTAAAGCCAATTACTGGGGGCAGTATGTATTATGATGGCGAGGAAATTACCAATCTGAATATAACTGACCGGGCTAAAAAGGGTATCAGCTTTGCCTTCCAGCAGCCAGTGCATTTCAAGGGAATCAAGGTGCTGGATTTGCTTAGGCTGGCCACGGGAAAGAATATTTCCGTAAATACCGCCTGTGAATATCTGTCCAAGGTGGGACTGTGTGCTAAGGAATACATTGACCGGGAGGTTAATTCCTCTCTCTCCGGCGGGGAGCTGAAGCGAATTGAAATCGCCACAGTACTGGCCCGGGGTACCAAGTTCTCCATATTTGATGAGCCGGAGGCGGGCATTGATATTTGGAGCTTCCAAAATCTCATTCAGGTATTTGAAAATATCCGTCAGTCTATTCAGGGGACGGTGCTGATTATTTCCCATCAGGAGCGTATCCTAAATATCGCTGATGAAATAATTGTCATTGAAGACGGTAAGGTGAAAAAGCAGGGCAGTAAAGAGGAAATTTTGCCGGAGCTGTTGGGCACCGCTTCAGCAGTCAATATCGCCTGCAGTAAGATGGCCAACTAGGAGGCACGGATTAATGATAGATAATATTCAAAAACAGCTCTTAAAGGAAGTTGCGGATTTATATACCATGCCTAAGGGAGCCTATAATATTCGGGCCAATGGAGAAAAGGCGGCCCGTAATACCACGGAAAATATTGATATCGTAACGAAACAGGATAAGCCGGGTATTGATATTTATATTAAGGACAATACCCAAAATGAAAGTGTGCATATTCCGGTGGTACTCAGCGAAAGCGGTATCAAGGAAGTGGTATATAACGACTTTTATATCGGTGAAAACTGCGATGTGACCATTGTGGCCGGGTGCGGTATTCATAACTGTGGTACCCAGGATTCCCAACATGATGGTGTACACCGCTTCTTTGTGGGTAAGAATTCCAAGATTCGCTATGTGGAAAAGCACTATGGCGAAGGAGATGGCAGCGGCAAGCGGATATTAAATCCCGTTACCGAGGTTTATCAGAAGGAAAACAGCTATGTGGATATGGAAATGGTGCAGATAAAGGGCGTAGACAATACCTATCGCACCACCAAGGCGGAGCTTGCTGCCGGGGCCACCATGATAGTTCATGAGCGGCTCATGACCCATGGTGAGCAAAGTGCCACCAGTGTTTACGAGGTGGAACTGAACGGGGAGGGCTCCAGCACTGATGTTATTTCCCGGTCCGTGGCCAAGGACAGTTCAGAGCAGATTTTTGAAGCTGCCATCGTTGGTAATACTGTGTGCAACGGTCATGCGGAATGCGATGCCATCATTATGGATAACGCCCATGTGGTGGCGGTACCTAAACTGGATGCCAAAAATGTGGATGCGGCTCTTATTCATGAGGCCGCTATTGGTAAAATCGCCGGTGATCAGCTGATAAAGCTTATGTCATTGGGGCTCACTGAGGCCGAGGCGGAGGAGCAGATTATTGGGGGCTTCCTGCGGTAAGGTGGGGAGAAAAATAGATTACGGATTATCTTTAGCAGGAGGCTTTTTTTAATGAAATTAATCAGATACATTTTAGTAATGATGTTGCTTTTTACTTTTGGGGGAAGTAACACGGAAGCAGGCCGGTCCTTGGCCAGCTATCGGCCAGTGGTGAGCTGGGATAAGGTATCCGAGGCGGATTTGGTTACCCTCTTTGGCCCGGCTACTGTGACTCAGGAACAGATGGTAAAATACATCTTAGCCCGCAGCCCGGAACCTAAGATTAATTGCTCTTTGGAGGAATTGGTGGCTACTTATTACAAAGAGGGGGATATTGAAGGAATACGGCCGGATGTGGCATTATGCCAGGCCTTAAAGGAAACAGATTTTTTCCGCTATGGCAACGATGTAAGCCCGGATCAGAATAATTATTGTGGCTTGGGGGCTACTGGCAACAAGGCGCCAGGGCACAGCTTTTATTCTCCTCAGCGGGGCATTCGGGCCCATATTCAGCATCTTATCGCTTACGCTTCCAAGAAGCTGCCTAAACAGCAGCTGGTTGACCCACGCTATAACACCTTGGTGGAGAAGTATCCACAATATCATGGTTGTGCGGAGTATTGGACAGATTTGAACGGCAAATGGGCAGTGCCAGGCACTACCTACGGCCAGGAAATCGTTCGGCTGTGGCGGGAGGCTCAGTCTGGGGACAATGAAAACAGCCCGCTGGTTAATGACCTAAAGGAAGCCCAGGCTAATCCTGATGATGTGGCTGCCTGGCAGCGCGTTTATCTGACGGCCCGCCAGCTGGGGAATTATAAGGAAGCAGTGAATGCCTGTCATCAGATTACCCGTTTGGATGACTATAATCTTATGGCCTTTATCCACTGCGGTGATGTGCTGCGGGAATGGGGTAAAAATGAGGAAGCCCTAGCGGAATACGAGGCGGCTTTGAAGATTCGTCCAAAGAAGTACGCTGCCCTGGTAGGCAAGGGCTATTTGCTGGCTATTATGGGAGAAAATCAGCAGGCCCTGGAGGTTTATGAGAAGATTTTAAGCTCCACCCCAGACGATTCCGTAGCTTTATATAATCATGCCTGCTTGTCCATATTACAGGGTGATATAGCCAAGGGAACGGAAGAACTGACGACTTTGGCGGAAAAGTATCCGAAAAATGAAATCATCCAGGCTACTTGGCAAGAGATAAAAAAATAATATTCAATAAAAAATCATCTGACCTATGGCCAGATGATTTTTTTCTGTTTTATTGTTTTGAATTGTTTCATAATTTTAATTTGGCAAGAAAAAAAGGCGGAGTGTTTGTCCGCCTTCTGGAAGGTCATGTGACGTCCGCCGTAATCAAAATATAAGTGCTACAAAACGACGAGGCCACCCTCTCGACCTTATTGTATACATTATACGGCTAGTGTATATGCCTGTCAAGCACAAAAATTAAAATTTTATTAGAATTTTTATATAGGAGTTTTGGACCAATTTTATTGACAGTAAATTATTGTTTGCTATTAGTTAATACACAGGTATCCATTAAAGTTCCGTCTGGAAGGAAACATTTTACCGTCAGGGAGGACATGTTGCCCTCCAGTACAAGATAGTTGTCCGTTTCCGGTTGAGGCAGCATTATTTTGTCAAACCTTTGGGTGCGTGGTACATCGAATCGGCAATTTCCTGCTACACCAGTATCAATGTAAACTGGTCCATGATCTGCCGGGGCAAAATTGTAAATGTGGTCATGGCGGCGATAGGTATGCTGATGGGCGGTGAATACCAAATCGATTTTCAGCTCGTCAAAGGCTGGCATAAAGATTTTTCCCACAATATCAATATCTGCCAAAGGCTCATTACTGTCCAGATTATCATAGTTAATGATGTCCTTGTGCATCAAAACCACCTTCCAAGGCTGGGAGCTGGCTTGCACATCCCGCTTTAGCCAGGCCAGCTGCTCTGCCACCAGTCCCGGTTGGATAGGATCAATTTCTTCAAATTGGGTATTTAAGGCGATGAAATGCACCGGGCCATAATCAAAGGAGTAGTAGTATTGGCCGAAAGCGGAGCTGCCATCGTCCGGCACAGCAAAATCATTCAGCTAGGCTTTGGGCAGTCGGCACTTCCAGTTTAAATCATAGGTCTCG
>CACZYN010000026.1 GCA_902785445.1 uncultured Anaerovibrio sp. | reverse complement strand
CAGGGAAAAATCAAAAGTCCATAGTATCTGAATTGTATTGAACCACGATATTAAAAGAAAGGAAATGTGTGATAATTAACTTCCTAATTATCATACAAGAAAAATATGAAAGTATCGGAAATTTTAAAGAAGAATGAGGTGACAATCTCATGTGAGATTTTCCCGCCAAAACAGGGAGCACAGCTGCAGAATTACAAGGCAATCGCAGCAGAAATCGCAAAGCTGAAACCGGCATATATCAGCTGTACATATGGAGCAACCGGCGGAACGAGTGATTATACCGTAGAGATCGCAGATGCGATCAACTCTTATGGGGTGCCGGCAATCGCACATCTGACCTGCGTCTCTTCCACAAGAGAAAAGGTACATACTGTAATCCATGAGCTGAAAGAGCGCGGAATCGAAAACATCCTTGCACTTCGCGGGGATATTCCGACAAACACGGATTTTCCGCTTCCGGATCAGTATCACCATGCGATTGAGCTGATTCGTGAGATCAGGGAGGCAGGAGACTTCTGTATCGGCGGTGCATGTTATCCGGAGGGACATCCGGAGGCTGCCAATATGAATGAAGATCTGGATCATCTGAAAGAAAAAGTGGATGCAGGCTGTGAATATCTGACCACACAGATGTTTTTCGACAATAACATTTATTATCGTTTCCTATATAAGGCACTTGCTAAAGGAATTGATGTTCCGGTGACTGCCGGAATCATGCCGGTTACCAATGCAGCACAGGTGAAGAGAACGATTTCCCTGACCGGAAATCTGGTTCCTGCCAAATTTTTAAGCATTGTGGATCGGTTTGGGGACAACCCTGCAGCCATGAAGCAGGCAGGAATTGCCTATGCAACCGAGCAGATTATTGATCTGATTGCCAACGGAGTCAACCACATTCACATTTACTCTATGAATAAACCGGATGTCGCAGCGGCGATCATGAATAATCTGTCACAGATTTATGTGAGAGAGCAGGCATAAGAATGAAGAAAAAGGAAGAACAGCTGGTCCGTAAAGTGACCGATATGATACAAAAAACGCGGGAAGGAAAACTGCACTGGGATATTCAGTGCCAGACTACCGAGTACAACGATCCGGCGAAGAAACCAGTGGAAACCGAAGAGGGAGAGACATGGGTGATTGATGAGTGTTTTGTTTCCTATCACTGTATGGATCAGGAAAAAGAATTTCTATTGGTTTCTTATGAGCAGATCTACACCTGCGGAGAGAAAAAGAAGTCCTGCAATTTGATTTTTCTGCCACCGCTTGGCATCCGTTTCTTCGATGTGGATGTTTTAGCTCCGTATGCAGTGGAGGCGGATCAGATGCTGATCTACGAAGTACATATGCTGTGGCTGACCGTGCTTGAGCAGTATAAAAAAGATCCACAGAGCATGGAACTGGATGTGACAGGGCGCGAGCTGGTATTGCAGCAATAAAAATGAATATACAATGTGTATAATAAGTTGAAAAAACCTCTGGAATTTTTAGACAAAATTTCCAGAGGTTTTTTGGCAGTTTTTCCAACTTTATTTCGTATACATTTTCAAGTATAATGAAAGACGAAAAAACCCGAAAAATCATTCAAAAGGAGGAAAAAATGGGAGAGAGAAGGTTTTCAAAAAAGAACCGTTTTGTAAGTTTTTTACTTGCAATTGCGATGGTTCTGACACTTTTACCGATTGGGGCGGTACAGGCAAAAGCAGAAGAGGCAGCTGTAAAATTGTATTTTGAGTTGCCGGAAGGAACAACAGTAACGGATTGGGGCGTGAATGTTTGGAATTCTGCTCATGTTATAGATGGGGATACGGAACATGCCTTTCGACCAGAAAAATGGGGAGAGGGTGTTAAATACCCTACATTATTAGCGGATCAGAAAAATGAAAAATGGGGATATGTGACCATTTCCGGAACTATAGATGGATTAGCGTTTGTTGACCAAAAAGGAACTGAGTATAAATGTTGGAATTCTGAAATTGCAAAAGGTGGATATGAAGCTGATCACCGATGAAAATTATATGCTAAGGGATTTTTTGAAAAAGGCCTTGGCGGCGGAATCAGTGGAAAATGGCCGTTGCCGGATGTGTTATACCTGGCGGTTGGAGCAGGCGGCTAAATTCGCAGCGGAAAATGGCTTTGATGCCTTTACTTCTACGCTTTTTTACAGCATTTATCAGCAGCATGAGCTGATGCGGGAAACGGCCCAGCATTTTGCGGATGTGTATGGAGTGAAATTCTACTACGAGGATTTCCGCAACGGCTGGCAGGAGGGCATTGATATAAGCCTGGAGCTGAAACTGTATCGGCAGCCGTACTGTGGGTGTATTTTCAGTGAGGAAGAACGGTATAGTAAGGCTATACGAAAGCAGCGGAAGAAAGCGGCTAAGGAACGGAAACGGGCTATGCAGGCAGAGGCTTAGGATGCAGATATACGGGGAGTCCATCGGACTCCCGTGCAAAGCGCCCCCAGAGGTGAAGGCAAGATAAAGCCTTCTCCTTTGGAGAAGGTGTCAGCGAAGCTGACGGATGAGGTTAATTAGTGAGGTATATGATATGATTAAATCTACTTTGTGTAAAAAGCTATCATTAGGCTTATTGGTGGCCTTTGCTGGGGCTTGTTTCCTTAGTTTGGGGAATGCAGAGGCTTCGGTTTTGTATCCTGGTGTTGGTAAGAAGCCGCCGGTTACCTGGAAACAGCCAGCGGAGACGGGGAAGAAAACTCCATCTACTGATTCTAAAAAAGATACCAGCAAATCTGAGGAACGGTCTACCTGGAAAAAGTCTCAGAATGCTGACAGTAATATTCGGGTGGGTTTGGCCAGTGGTGTGGTACAGGCCAGCATCAGCTCTGTGAATGGCATGCATGTATTTGGCGTTGATGACAACCGGGATATGGGGGATTTCCGCAGCAATATCGTGGCTAATCTTTCAGTGGTGGGCAATACAATTGCCGTCAACGGTAAAAACAGCAATAAATCTTCATTAAAGTTCGTTCCGGTAGTTACTGGCGGACAGGGTAAAATTAAATACAATACTACTGAATATCGGGGAGAAATCGTAGCTACCGTTGTGGGTAACAAGCTGATTATTGTCAATTTGTTGTCCTTGGAGGACTACGTCAAGGGTGTACTGCCATCGGAAATGTCTCCCAGCTGGAATATGGAGGCTTTGAAGGCGCAGGCGGTAGCGGCTCGGACCTATGCTTTGTATACGAAAAATCAGAAGACTCATCTGGGGGATGGGTACGATTTGTGCGATTCAACCCATTGTCAGTCTTATGAGGGCATGTCTGGGGAATCCAGTTCGGCCTCAGCTGCTGTAGATGCTACGGCAGGTTTGGTTATGACCTATGATGGACGGCCAATATATGCGCCATATCATGCTTCCTCTGGCGGAGTGACAGAAAATTCCGAGGATGTATGGGGAAATAATTTGCCATATCTCCGGTCAGTAAAGGATGATGACAGTCAGTCTCCTTATCATAACTGGTCGGTAAAATATTCGGCAGCTCAGGTGCAGAAGCTGCTCAGTGCAGCCGGAAAGAATATTGGCCAGCTCAAGAGTATATCCTTGGCCTCTCCTAATGGGGGTGCCAATGGAACCTTGAGTTCCGGAAGGGCTGCTGGAGTGAAATTTGTTGGCTCCGGACAGAACGTTGTGTTGACCAGTCAACAGGTTCGCCAGATTTTTGGTCTTAAGAGCAGTTATTTTACCGTTCGCACCCAGCGGCCGGCCACAATACCTGTGAAAAAGACGGAAAAAAACAAGAAAAATAAGGGTAATACCATTGATGCTGCCCCAGCCGCTATGCAGGATAAGGAACTTCATGTGGAAAATTCTTCTGTGGAGGTAATCTTTGATGGTCATGGGTTCGGTCACGGTTTGGGAATGTCCCAGTATGGGGCCAAGGCCATGGCAGATGCTGGGAAAAAATATGATGAAATCCTGCATCACTACTATACCGGAATCGATATTGTAAAACGGTATTAATATTTGGGAGATAGAATGAAATTAACAGATTTTGACTATGAATTGCCGGAGGAGCTAATTGCTCAGACACCTGTGGAGCCAAGAAATTCTTCTCGGCTGATGGTGCTGGACCCGGTGGAGGAAACCATCGAGCATAGGCATTTTTATGATTTAAAGGAATATTTGGAACCAGGAGATACCCTGATTTTCAATGATACACGGGTTATGCCTGCCAGACTGTTGGGCTGGCGCGAGGGTACCGGCGGCAAGGTGGAGGTATTTTTGTTACGCCGTATAGACGGCGATACCTGGGAAACCTTGGTAAAACCTGGCCGTAAGGCTCGTGAGGGACAGGTGGTGCGTTTTAGCGATGAACTGACCTGTACTGTCCAGGAGACCACGGATTTTGGTGGCCGGATTGTGAAATTTAATTATGAGGGTATTTTTGAGGAAATATTGGATCGGTTGGGAGAAACTCCTTTGCCGCCTTATATCCATGAAAAGCTCCAGGATAAGGAACGGTATCAAACGGTGTATTCCCGGGAACAGGGCTCGGCAGCGGCACCAACGGCTGGTCTGCATTTCACCAAGGAACAAATGCAGGAACT
Organism: uncultured Anaerovibrio sp.; assembly: GCA_902785445.1. GTDB lineage: Bacteria > Bacillota > Negativicutes > Selenomonadales > Selenomonadaceae > Anaerovibrio. Next base: position 7,996 of record CACZYN010000026.1, on the reverse strand, counting down.
CAAGGATATGGGCGTAAATTTGGGCTTTGTTACCCTTCATGTAGGGCTGGGTACTTTTCGCCCGGTAAGCGTGGAAAATGTTGAGGAGCATGTAATGCATAAGGAGTATTACAGTATTGCCCAGGAGACCGCTGATCTTATTAAAGCAACCAAGGCCGCCGGGAAGCGGGTAATTGCTGTGGGTACAACCTCTATTCGTACCTTGGAATCAGCGGCAACGGCCAAGGGGGAAATCAACGGACGCACTGATTGGACCAATATCTTTATTTACCCGGGTTATGACTTTAAGATTGTTGATGGCATAATAACCAATTTCCATCTGCCGAAGTCTACGCTAATTATGCTGATAAGTGCCTTTGCCGGACGGGAATTTGTCTTAAAGGCTTATGAGACGGCGGTACAGGAAAGATACAGATTCTTTTCCTTTGGAGATGCCATGATGATAAAACGAAGGGGATAAGACTATGAACCAGAAGGCAATACAGGCAATGAATGATTTTTTGAACGCCTTGGGCCTTGATTTGCCGGCCAGTGGTATGGAGAAAACTCCGGAACGGGTGGCTGGCATGTATGAATATCTGTTCAATGGTGTTGGTAAAACCACGGCTGATGTATGGGGCGAGTTATTTAGGGCTGAGAGCGACGGCATTGTGGCGGTACGGGATATTCCCTTTTATTCCATGTGCGAACATCATCTGGTTCCCTTTTTTGGACGGGTGTCCATAGCCTATAAGCCTCACGAGGGAATGATCGCTGGATTCAGTAAATTTACCAAGGCTATTGAGATCATTTCCCACCGTCCCCAGCTCCAGGAGCGGATGACGGAGGAAATTGCTCAGGCAGTGGAGGACGGCCTAAAGGCTGATGGGGTGTTGGTAATTGCTGAAGCACAGCAGCTGTGTATGACTATGCGGGGGGATATGGCTCATGGTACCAGGACAATAACCTCTGCCTGTCGGGGATGTCTGAAGGAAGGCAGTCAGAGCTATCAGCAGGCCTGGAATATGTTAGGATGGAACAATAATGAGTAATAGAGTTTATAAGTGGGCAGATGGAAAGAGTTTGGAGATTGGGTACAAGACCTTGATAATGGGGATTTTAAACGTTACCCCGGACTCTTTTTCCGATGGAGGAAAATGGAATACTGTGGAAGCTGCCATAAGCCATATGAAAGAAATGGTGGCAGCTGGCGCGGATATAATAGATGTAGGGGCGGAATCCAGTCGACCGGGTTTTGAAACCATGTCTGCCAGAGATGAGATAAAACGCCTCAGTGAATTTTTGGAGCCTGTGCTGGCGGAATGCCCGGTTCCGGTTTCCATTGATACCTTTAAGGCGGAGACGGCGGAATATGCGGCCCAAAAGGGAGTGCATATCCTCAACGATATTTGGGGACTTCAGTATAAAAATGAGCCAGGGGAAATGGCCAAGGTAGCGGCTAAATATCAGTTGCCAGTGGTGGTCATGCATAATCGGGACTCCAAGGAATACGCTGGAGATATTATTTCCTCCATGCAGGATTTTTTCGCCAAAAGTATTTCCCTTGCTCAAGAGGCGGGCTTAAAGGCTGAAAATATTATTCTTGACCCGGGTATTGGCTTTGGTAAGACCGTGGAAGGTAATCTGTATGTAATGCAGAATTTGGAGAAGCTAAAGGTGATAAATGGTCAGGATTATCCTATTCTGTTAGGTACCAGCCGTAAGAGCTTTATTGGCAATACTTTGGATTTGCCAGTGGAGGACCGTATGGAGGCTACGGGAGCAACCTGTGTTGTGGGAATCATGAAGGGCTGCGAAATAATGCGGGTTCATGATGTATTACCTATTTCCCGTATGTGTCGTATAACCGATGCAATTTTGGAGGCAAAGCAATGAGTGACAGTATTGGAATTTCCGGGATGGAGTTTTTTGCCAGACATGGGGTGTTGGCGGAAGAAAATACTTTAGGTCAGCGGTTTATTGTGGATTTGAATTTATACTTGGATTTACGTAAGGCCGGAGCTACTGATGAATTAAAATATTCCGTTAATTACGCGGCGGTTTATCGGTGCGTAAAAAAAATCATGGAGGGGGAGCCGGTCAAATTGCTGGAAAGTCTTGCTGCCAGGATAACTAAGGTTGTATTGCAGGAATTTCCTTTGGTGGAGTCAGTAAAAATCACCTTGCATAAACCTAGTGCTCCTATTAATGGCATCTTTAAGGATGTTAAGATAAGAATTAAGCGTGATCGCACGGATTTCGTTGGGGAATAACACCATGAAGGCGTATGACTGCTATATCAGTATCGGTGCTAATTTAGGAGATCGCCAGGCTACCATGGAGACGGCGGTGAAATCCTTACAGGCTTCAGATAAAATTCAGCTGGTCAAGGTATCATCACTATATGAAACTCCGCCCTGGGGTAACACACACCAGCCAAGCTTTCTGAATGGCGCCTTGTGTGTGAGGACAACGATTTCTCCTCGGGAGCTTTTGCAAATATGTCAGGGTATTGAGCAGAAATTAGGACGGGAACGTCATGAGCATTGGGGCCCTCGGACCATTGATCTTGATTTGTTGCATATCGACGGGGTCAGCCTCAATACGCCGGATTTGATTTTGCCCCATCCTTACATGCTGGAACGGGCCTTTGTGTTGGTGCCGTTACAGGAGATTGCTCCCAAGCTAGGAATTGCAGGTCAAACTATTGAGGAATATCTTAATAAATTGACTGATAAAGATGATGTGGTGCTATTCAAACGAATGGTGCCGGAGGTGACGGAATATGATTTGTCCAAAGTGTGGCAGTGAACTTAATATGGATGGTTCCTGCCCAAACTGTGTGCCGGGAAACATACGGGAAATGCGTCAGGATGAGATTTCTGACTATGAGGGAGTTACCGTTGACGAGAACGGCAGGGAACAGAAGTACACTAGTAGTGGATATGGTTTTAGATGGCACAGTGATGGAGAAATGTCTGGCACTAATCCCCATAATATAGGTGGTATACGGATATTTACCGGTGGGGGATTAATGAATAAGCTGCTTCTGGCTGTGGTCATTGGCCTGATTTTGGCGGGTATTCTCTTTGTGGCCTTGCCATTGGTGGTTATATTGGCTGTTGTTGGAATAGCGGTATATATACTTTACAGTTTTTTTGCTTAAATTAAAAAAATATATATTAGTTTACAAAAAAGTGTTGACAACAGATGATAAATGTAATATCATGTGCGTGTTGATAATTTTATATTTCAAATCATTGATTGGGAAATAGTAGCTTATCCAACTTTTGTCAGCGAGCAGGTGCCGAATGGCTAAAGAAGTTCATTCGGAGGTGGGATGACCTGTGAAAAGCGGTAAGTGAATGGTCCTATGAGAGTCCACCGAAAGTGTTTTATTATTAGGCTGGAACGGTTGCCACCGTTATTGGGCTGCGGTATCGGAGTTATTCCTGTACTTAAGAGGGTGATATTACCAGTGGCATAAACATTTTATCTCGGTAAGGGATAAAATGTTTTTTTTGTTAATATCACTGAATTTGGGTGGCACAGCGAGAATATTCGCCCCATGTAGAACTGTAAGCAGTTTTACATGGGGCTTTTTGATTTTAGCCTTCCCCTTTGGGGGCGCTTTGCGCGGGAGTTCTGTGGACTCCCCGGACGGTGGCAGCCGAAGGCTGACGGATGAGGTGACATAATGGTTAAGATAAAGATTTGTGGCATAAGAGACAGACAGGCGGCAGAGGCGGCCAATAAAGCTGATTTCATGGGCTTTATAATGAACACCGTATACCGACGGTACTGCCATCCGGACAAGGTAAAAGCCCTTTGTCAGGAATTTAAGGGCAGCCGCAAGGTGGGCGTCTTTGTGGATCAGAGCCTTGATGAGGTGAACGAAATGGCGGAGTATTGTAGATTGGATTATGTTCAGCTTCACGGTCATGAGGATGAAGAATATGCCAATAAGATCAATAGACCGGTTATTAAGGCCTTTCGCTATGGTGATGATTTTTCCGTGGAACGGGTCAATAATTATCCGGCGGAGATAGTTATTATCGACAGCTATAACAAACATATAGCAGGAGGTACTGGGGTGCAATTTGCCTGGCAAGCAGCGGCCCAAGAAATATGCCAGCTTACCAAGCCTTACATGATTGCCGGGGGCATCACCGCCCAAACAGTACAGGAGGCCATGAAAATATTCAGTCCCTATGGTATAGATGCCTCCGGGGCTATGGAAATAGATGGAGTTAAATCGCCGAAGCTCATTGAAGAGTTTTTGGCAACAGCAAGGAAAGGCCAGATATTATGAGAGATTATTTAGCAGAAATTGTGGAAAAAAAGCGGGATATAGTGACAGAGGCCAAAAAACAGTGTCCCTTGGAGAAGGTAATGGAAAAGGTCGAGATGGGGACCTTTGCTATGAGCCTGAAATTTGAGGAAAGGCCTTGGAATTTAATTGCTGAGTGCAAGCTCCAGTCCCCGTCCAAAGGGCGGTTTAAGCACAGCTACAGCGTAACCCAGCTGGCTAAGATTTACGAGGAAAATGGTGCCAGTATGTTATCGGTACATACAGATCCCCATTTTCTGGGAAAAAATGCCGATTTGCAGGAAGTGCGCCAGCTGGTGGATATTCCCATTCTGCGCAAGGATTTCATCATTGATGAATACCAGATATATGAGGCCAGGATGCTGGGAGCGGATGCGGTATTGCTTATAGCCCGGATTCTAACCCCGGAACAGTTGAAGAAATATCTTTATACAGCCTGGCGATTGGGAATGGATGCTTTGATTGAGGTTCATGACCGGGAGGATATGGAAAAGGCTTTGGCCACACCGGCCCGGTTTATAGGAATAAACAACCGCAATTTACAGCTGTTTAAAACCACCATTGATAATACCATGGAGCTGCTTCCTTATGCGGACCGCAAACGGACTATTATCAGTGAAAGTGGTATTCATACCCTGGAGGAAGTTCATAAGCTTCATCAGGCGGGCTTGGATGGCATTTTGGTGGGTGAAGGTTTATCCACCGCAACGGATGTCAATAAGCAGACCCGGGAATTTGCCTTAATGTAGTTCAGTGTTTTTAGGAAATAGAGATTGGGAGGAATAAATTATGTCAAAGGGAAGATTTGGAAAATATGGCGGACAGTATGTACCGGAGATTGTTATGCCGGTGTTGACGGAGCTGGAAGCAGCCTATGAAAAATACAAGGACGATCCGGAGTTTTTGGCGGAGCTGAGGAAATACTATGTTGAATATGCCGGCAGGCCAACACTATTATATTATGCGGAAAATCTCACCAAGCATTATGGCAAGGCCAAGATTTACCTGAAGCGGGAGGATTTGCTCCACACCGGAGCCCATAAGATCAATAATGCTCTGGGGCAGGTATTGTTGGCCAAGCGCATGGGTAAAAAGCGGATAATTGCCGAGACAGGCGCCGGCCAGCATGGTGTAGCTACTGCCACTGTAGCAGCCCTGTTCGGTATGGAGTGCAAGGTATTTATGGGGGCTGTGGACATCGAACGGCAAAAGCTCAACGTGTTTAAAATGAAGCTCTTGGGCACGGAGGTGGTTCCAGTCACAACCGGTACCTCCACCCTAAAGGATGCCACCAGCGAAGCCATAAGATATTGGGCAGCACATATTGAAGACACCCATTATATCATCGGTTCCGCCGTAGGCCCTCATCCATATCCAACTATGGTGCGGGATTTCCAGTCAGTAATTGGTAAGGAAATCCGTCAGCAGATTAAGGAAGAAGCCGGCGGTCGTCTGGATTATCTGATTGCCTGTGTGGGGGGCGGCTCCAATGCCATTGGCACCTTCCATGAATTTGCTAATGACAGCGATGTAAAGAAGTTTGGGGTTGAGGCAGCTGGTCGTGGCCCGGCCGTCGGGGATAATGCCCAGACCTTGTCCAATCCGGCCAGTCGTCCAGGAGTCCTCCATGGAGCCTACAGCTATTTGGCTCAGGATGATGATGGACAGGTAATCGAGGTTTATTCCATCTCGGCGGGGTTGGATTATCCGGGGGTTGGGCCGGAGCATGCTATGTTCCACGAGGAAGGAATTGTAAAATATGTGGGCATAAATGATCAGGAGGCCCTTGATGCCTTCCAGCTGCTTTCTCGGGAGGAAGGTATAATCCCGGCAGTGGAAAGCTCTCATGCGTTGGCCTATTTGGAGAAGCTTATGCCAAATACCAATAAAGATGAAGTGGTGGTAGTTACTTTGTCCGGCCGTGGTGACAAGGATGTTCAGCAGGTGGCTAAGGCGTTGGGAGAGGAGATTTGATTATGAGTCGTTTACAGGATAAATTTTCGGAATTAAAGGCAGCAAATAAAAAAGGTTTGGTAATATATCTCACAGCTGGTATGCCGGATATGGAAGGTACAATTAAGGCAGTGAAAATGGCTGAGGAGGCCGGAGCCAATATCATCGAACTGGGCATTCCCTTTTCCGACCCTATGGCCGATGGACCAATAATTCAGGCAGCTTCCTATCAGGCTATTAAAAAGGGCATGACTTTGCCCAAGGTACTGGAGCTGGTGCGGGAAATCCGCAAGTTTTCCCAAATTCCAATATTGGGTATGGGCTATATCAACAATATGCTGAATTATGGCTTTGATAAGCTCACCGTGGATGCCAAGGAAGCCGGCATGGATGGTTTCATAATTCCTGATGTACCCCATGAGGAATCCGGGGAGATGAAAAAGGCCTGTCAGGAGCAGGGGCTTCATTTGGTGGAATTTGTTACCCCGGGCACCACAGATGCCCGGATTGGGGAGACCTGTACCACGGCTGATGGCTTTATTTATTGTGTGTCGGTAAATGGCGTTACCGGGGTACGGAAAATCGACTACGGCCCAATAAACAATGTCATCGAACATGTTAAGAAGCAAACGGATACTCCTTGTGCCGTAGGCTTTGGTATTGGCTCACCGGAGGCAGCAGTGGAGGCAGCGGCCAAGGCTGATGCCGTAATCGTTGGTTCCGCTGTGGTAAAGCTTATTATGGAGGATAAATTTACTGAAGCAGCGGATTTAATCGGAGCAATTCGACAGGCATTGGATAAGAAGGTGAAATAAATGCAGTTAACCCCTTCATTGGACGAATTTAAAGCAATATGTCAGCAGGCCAATTTGGTGGCTCTATCCATGCCCATAACTACCGATTTGGATACACCGGTCTCTGCCTACTATAAGTTGGTGGGGGAAGAGAAGGGGTTCCTGCTGGAGTCAGCGGATGCTCATCAAAATTTTGGCCGGTTTTCCTTCATTGGGGCGGAGCCTTTTATAACTCTGCAGGTGTACAAAAATCGTCTGCTCATTCAGGAAGAGGACCAGATGAAGGCAGTGGATGGTAATCCAGTGGCTTCCATCAATAAATACATGCAGGGATTGAAAAGTGCCGTGGGTAATCAGGAACTGCCTTTGGCCAATGGTGGCGCCGTAGGATATTTTAATTACGAGATTTCTGCTGTATTTGACCGGGTACGTAATGTAACTGTTGGTGATGAGGATATGCTGGGGCAGTTTATGATTTGCCGGGTTTTGTTGGCCTTTGACCAGCAGAAAAACGTTTCCCAGCTTATTTATCTGGCCAGCGTAAAGGATGAACAGTCCCCGGAGGATATTTATGAAGCGGCAGCAGACAAGATGCAGAAGCTGGTGGAGCAGCTCAACCAGCCCATAAAACTGTCAGCCAGTAAAGTAAGCAGTCGCAAGGAGCCAGTGGATTTCCTGAAAAAATATGGTAAAATGCCGGAGTCCTTTGCCAAGATGATACAAAAATGCAAAGACTATATTATCGCCGGGGATATCTTTCAGGTGGTACCTTCCTGTCAATTTCGAGAAAAGCTGACCAAGCCAGTCTTTCATTTTTATCGGCGGCTGCGACAGGTGAACCCGTCTCCGTATATGTTTTATCTAAATTTCGGCAAGAAGAAATTTGTGGCGGCCTCTCCGGAAATGCTGGTAAAGGTGGCGGGAAAGCATGTATATACTT
>CACZYN010000025.1 GCA_902785445.1 uncultured Anaerovibrio sp. | reverse complement strand
GTCATGAAATTCCGTTTGCGGTGTTCCTGGGCTTTGATGGTGATAAGGTTCCAGATATAGACTTGAACTTCTCCGGGGAATATCAGCCGGTGGCTCATAGATATACCGAGGAGTTATTCGGTAAGGATAATGTATTTAGGGCTGGTGCTATTGGAACAATTGCAGAAAAAACGGCGCCCGCCTATGTGCGTAATTTCTTTAAGGATAAAGGGCAGAACAAGCATGAAGCGTATATAAAGAAGATGGCAGTCTCCTGTACCGGTGTTAAACAAACCAGCAGTCAGCACCCCGCGGGTATTATGGTAGTCCCAAGGGATATGGATGTTCATTTCTTTACTCCCTTGCAGCATCCTGCTGGTGACAAGACTGGAAGTATTATTACAACACACTTCGACTATCATTCTATTTCCAGCCGGTTGGTTAAGTTGGATATTCTGGGCCACGATGATCCCACAGTGATAAAAATGCTGGAAGATCTGACCCATCGAGATCCGAAGACAATTCCCTTTGATGATCCGGCTACCCTTAGCTTGTTTAATTGCACTAATGCTTTAGGTGTGACGGCGGAAGAACTGGGGGCCAATTCTGGCACTTTTGGTATTCCGGAGTTTCGTACTGCCTTTACCCGGCAGATGATTGATGATACCCATCCGAAATGTTTTTCAGATCTGGTACGGATTTCGGGGTTTTCCCATGGTACGAATGTCTGGCTGGGTAATGCCCAGGATCTTATCAGGGCTGGTACATGCACCTTGCAGAATGCCATTTCTGCCAGGGATGATATTATGATGTATCTCATACATAAAGGTGTAGATCCATTATTGGCCTTCAAAACCATGGAAAATGTGCGTAAAAACAGGGGGATTGCTCCAGATGTGGTGGAAATACTCCAAAAGGCTGGCATACCAGAGTGGTATATTGAATCTTGCCAAAAAATAGAGTACCTGTTTCCCAGAGCTCATGCTACAGCCTATGTAATGATGGCCTATCGTATTGCTTTCTGCAAGGTGCATTATCCCCTGGCCTATTATGCGGCCTATTTTTCCATTCGGGCAGCGGCCTTTGATTCAGATATTATTGCTGGCGGAAAGGACGTTGTAAAACAGAAAATGGATGAGCTTGAAGCCATGGATACACTGAATGATGCCGAAAATGCCCTATATGTGGTACTTCAGCTGGCCTGGGAAATGTATCTTCGGGGCTTTACCGTAAAAAAGGTGGACTTGTATAAATCCGGAGCAAATCGTTTTCAGATGGTAACGGAAGAAAATGCTATATTACCGCCCTTTACAACATTGAATGGTCTTGGTGGCGTAGATGCCAAGGCTATTGTAGAAAAACGAGAAGAGGGGCCTTTTTTATCAATTGAAAACCTCAAAAAAAGGACTGGTATCAATAAGAAAAGCATTGAAGCACTGCGTTTACATGGCTGTTTGGATGGCATGGATGAGAGTGACCAGATGACTCTGTTTTGAGTGTCTTGGAAGGTGATTATATGTTTAGCTGGAACAAGAATATAGATTATTGGCAGTACATTATAAATACTGCCATAGAGAATAGAAAGAAAATCCGATTTTTTTACAATGCCCTGGGAACTGATTTTAAACTGCATCTGAAAAGACAGGAACCGTATATTGTCAGTCCCTATAAGGTGGTTGCCAATAATGAGAAGCTTTATCTGATTGGACACATGGACCAATATGATGATGTGATTTATTTACGGCTGGACAAGATGACAGAGGTGGAGTGTCTGGCTGAAAACAGTAATGATATAAGTGATAACCCAGCACTGGTGAAAGCACTGGAGCTTCCCCAACATGTGGCGGAAAAAGTATATATGTACAGCGGGGAAAGTGTATGGGCGGAGATAAAGACCACATCTGACATGATGTGGGCACTGACTGACTGGTTCGGGACAAATTTTCTTATAAAGGAAGAATCAGGTGACAGTATCATTGTGTTGCTAAAATGCAACTATTCCGCCCTGCGTCATTGGGTGCTCCAATACGGCCCCTACGTGGAGATATTATCCCCGATGGTATTACGGGACCAGATCAAAATAGACGTGCAGGGAATGTGGGAGAAATACAAAGAATATTGACCTTGTAGTTAGATGCCTTATGATTATTGAAAAGCTGTGGTGTACCGTTACTGCATGTGCATGTGAGTAGATTTACATTCCAGAATTGGCCTATGCATTAGAGTATATTGTTAAAAGATGCGTGGAACTGCCAGAACAAGTATTTTGCGGTACTGGTAGTTAGTTTCCAGATAATTACGAAAGCTACAATTATTCAGAAGGGATTGCTGAGTATTTTGAGGATATTATGGGCAGTATCTTATAAAGGGGAAAATAGTAAGAGGATTTTGCAATATGGTGTTGAAAGTAATGAACAACTTATAGGCATTTAAGTAAATTTTGTATTATGAAATGTACATTGGATATGACCGTCACGTAATGACTGCCTGGCAAAAATAGAAAATGAGGTACTGTTATTATAATCCCTCGGCAGCAGCTTTTAATACAGCGTTCATTCCTATATTAATATTTGTACTTGTTGATTTAGCCGTAAATTTCATCTCTCACTTAAATAAGACATTGTAGATTCGAAGCTTTGGGTGGAATATATGTAACGGGTGATATTTTTTAATTTTTTGCAGGAATAAACTATCTTATGTTGAACTGTACTAGCAAGTGTTGATGATGCATTTTTTAGTATATGGTTTAAAGAGTTAATGTATATTTTTCCTAACAGGAATAAACTAGATGGAGGTGAATAACAGTTGGAATATAAAAATGTGAGTATAAAAGATGTAATCGAAAAAATCAATTCGAGAAAGGTTTTTCTTCCTGCAATTCAACGTAAGTATGTTTGGGGAGATAATCAAATAGTTAGGCTTATGGATTCGATTATGCTCGGATATCCAATAGGCACTTTTCTTTTTTGGAAAGTTAAGAAAAGTGTTATCAATCAAAAAGAGTACTCTATGTATGAGTTTATAAAAGATTATCATGAACGGGACAGGTATAAAAATTTGCCTGCTCCCCAGCCATTTCCAGTTGGTAGTCTTGATGAAACAATTTTATCAGTTCTTGATGGACAGCAACGACTTACTTCTTTGTATATTGCTATTCAGGGAAGTATGTGCAGAAAACTACCAAACAAAAGGTGGAAAAATGATGATGCTTTTCCTAAGAAAGAATTATATTTTGATTTGCATAGTGATAAAACGGACGAGGATGATATATCCTATGTGTTTAAGTTTCTAACACAAGAAGAAGCTTCAAAAGAAACAGATGAGCGCTTGTGGTATCGGGTAAAGGATATTCTCCAGTATTCAATGGAAGATTTAACTACGGAAATAATACTTCCTAATGGATGGGCTGAAGATAAGCGTGCCTGTAAGAATATATCGTTGCTTCATACAAGAATTGTAGGTAACGAAATAATTAACTATTTTGAAGTGGAAAAAGATTCTATAGATAGTGTATTGGATATCTTTGTAAGAGTGAATTCTGGAGGAACGGTATTATCTAAGAGTGATCTTTTGTTTTCAACAATTGTATCTCATTGGGATAAGGCAAGAGACGAGATAGATAAGCTATTAGCTACGATAAACAAGATCGGTGAAGGTTATGCGTTTACTAATGATTTCATTATGAGGACCTGCCTTTATTTGCTTGACATGTCGTTTGCCTTGAAGGTTGAGACATTTAAGAAAGATAGCGTACTAAAGATTAAAGATAACTGGGTAAAAATTAAAAAAGCTATAATTGATACTGTTAAACTTCTAAATGAGTTTGGTTTCAATTCTGAGAATATCATTTCTTATGTTGCAGTATCACCGATGGTTTATTATCGTTATAAGGGTGGCAATTTCAATGCTGATAGCATATCAGAAATGAGAAAATATATAGTAATTGCTCAAGTAAAGCAGATATTTGGTGCGTCGTCAAATTCTACACTTACAAGTATCAGGGAGGCATTAAAAAAGGCTCCTACCGAGTCTTTTTCAATGAACAATCTTAAGAATATAAGATTTACTGGAGATAGGACTTTAAAATTTACCCAAGATGAGGTAGATGCTCTGTTTGATTCCTATGAAAAAGGAGCTTATACATTTATGCTATTGTCTCTCCTATATCCAAATCTTAAGTACAGTCAAAAAGGCTTTCATCAGGATCATATGCATCCGTATACTAGCTTTGACGAAGATAAAATTAAAGAGCTGGTTCTTCCCAATGGTAGCGTGATTGATGATAATCTAAAAATGGAATGGAGAAGACGACGTAATAATCTTGCCAATCTTCAGCTATTGGAGGGCAGGGAAAATGAGTCAAAGAATGCAACGCCATTGATGGAGTGGCTAAAAGAGCCAGAAAATAAGAATAATGTCAAGTTCCTGCCAAGTGGTATTTCTTATGAGTTATCTAATTTTGAGGAGTTTATGAATAAGCGGCAAGAGTTAATGAGCAAGCAGCTAAAAAAAATACTGTGTCTATAGTTAAAAAAGAAGACAGTAAAATGATATAAAATTCCTTAGACTGGTAGATTGATCTGCCAGTCTTTTTGCTACTAGGCACAAGGTTGTAAATATCTATAAGTGTAAGGATTACCATTTTTCGCTGAACACAATGAGTATTTATTGACAAGTAATAATTTGCAGGAATACACGCTCTGCCTTGTGCGGGCAAGTTTTGATGGTACATTTTTTTGTACAGTCACGATGCTATAATGACATTAGGAAATGGAAAGGATAGAAAAGTTAATAAAGGAGGCCACTATGAATACTGATAGATTCGAATTGTTTGATGAAAAGAGTGATTTTGAAGCGGATTTGGATGCCCTCACCTCCGGCCTGCAGCCACCTGACCTGTTTTTGGTGGATGTCGCTCCAAGTAAGGTTGAAACAGCTTTTACCATGAACATTGCCGTTAATGCGGCCGTGAAGGCAAAGAAAACGGTGGCTTTTTTCTCACTGGCAATGTCCAAGCCGTTACTGGTACAACGTATGCTCTGCTCGGAAGGAGACGTTGACTTTCAAAAACTGAAAAACGGTGACCTAAACGAGGAAGAATGGGCCAGGCTGATGTGCACCGCTAACCGAATATCCGAAGCTCCTCTCCATATTGATGATACCGCCGGCATTTCGGTTTTGGACCTCAGCACCAAGGCCCGCCGCCTGAAAGCGGAGCACGGTCTTAATCTAATTATCATCGACAATCTGCAGATGATGCAGGCCAGTAGCTCCAAGAGCAGTGATAACCGCCAAAATAAAACTACCGAGATTTCCTGTTCCCTTAAAGTTCTGGCCAGGGAACTACATGTGCCGATTATAGCCCTGTCTAGACTGAGCTGCGGCGTGAAACGCCACTAGAAGTATGTAATTCTAAAAAACGCTAAAAAGATTAGCATGGCAAAAGTGTTTGGAGTTGGTGCTAAAGGTGCATAATCCCATTGGCAGACCATAGAAATGTGAATAGTTTAACCATAATTGCCTGAGTGAGGTAGAATATATGGCTATTTCCAGAAAAGATTTCCTGCATCAGTTAGAAAATTACCAAAACTTCTTTATGGAACAGATTTTTCTGTTAGGAGCATATCCTGATTCGCCAACAGTTGATAATTTGATAAGCGAATTAGCAACTCTATGCTTAATATTTGATGCTGTTAAGTTGAAGCCAAACAAAAAACCTCTTCCAAATGATTATCTAAATTTTCTAATGACAAAAGTTGATACAATTTCAGATGCTAAATTCTTAGCTGGTTTGCATGATGGCAAACTAATTCAATTCAAGAATGACAATGCTTGCGAGATGTTTATCAAAAAATGGGAAAAACTGAGAATAGAGCTGGCAAATAGTTTCTCTTCTAAAGGTAATAACACTAGGTCTTATTACAGTGAATTGCTTAGGCAATTAATATAACATGTCTTAAGAGCCTGTGAAAAAATCTCTGTAAATGGAGTCTTCTATGGCAATAAAAACTATATATTTCACATTTTTGCTGGAATTGGTTGAAACTGGTTCCAGCATTTTTTCTTGACCGTAATTTTAGGCAACCTAACAAACTGAGGACTGGCTCCAGGCCTCAATTTTAATAAAGCTGTAACAAGAAATAGCCTAATATTCAAGCCGATCTTCGTACATAATGCTTAATTCGCCGTATACACGGCCCCAATTACGAATCGGCAAAGTCCATTTTTTAGTGGCTTCCAGAGTAGCAAGATATAGTGCCTTCATTAAGGCCTGTGAATCCGGGAAAACGCTGCGCTGGCGGTTAAGGCGTCTGTAGCTGGAGTTGAGGCTTTCAATAGCGTTAGTAGTATAAATAACCTTTCTGACCTCAGACGAAAATTTGAAAATGGGCGTTATTACATCCCAATTTGTCTTCCAGCTCTTCATGGCATTAGGATATTTATCCTTCCATTTTTCGGTAACGGCATCGCGGTTTTTGCGGCCCTGTTCTTCGGTAACGGCGTGGTAAATGCTCTTTAAGTCAGTAGCAAATTCCTTGCGGTCTTTATCTGCCACATATTTTAAAGTGTTGCGTACCTGGTGAACAATGCAGCGTTGGTATTCGGCTTTGGGGAAGGCAGCTACAACAGCTTCCTTCATGCCGGTCAGGCCATCGGCACAGATAATTAAAATATCCCTAAGGCCACGGTTTTTTAGTTCATTGAACAGGTTGAGCCAATACTTGGCACTCTCATTTTCGCCAATGTAGATGCCCAATACCTCTTTTATTCCGTCTCTGTTTATTCCAAGGATAACATAAGCTGCCATTTTCCTGATGATGCCATTATCCTTCACAGAGTAATGAATTGCATCAACAAATACCACCGGATATATGCTGGATAAGGCTCTATTTTGCCAGTCCTGTATCTCAGGCAACAATTTATCCGTAACATCAGAAATAAAGCCTTCAGAAACATCGAAGCCATAAATGTCCTCTATGGTGTCCGAAATCTGTCTGGTGGTCATGCCTTTGGCATACATGGATATAATTTTCTTGTCAATGTCAGAAATGTCCTTCTGGCGCTTCTTGACGACTTGTGGTTCAAAGGTGGACTGCCTGTCCTGGGGAACATCAATCTGAAAACTGCCATAACTGCTGTTGACGGTTTTCGTCTTGTAGCCGTTACGACTATCCTCATTGTCTGAGCGCTCGGATTTCTGGTAGCCAAGATGGCTGTCCATTTCAGCCTCCATCATTTCTTTGATGGTTCCGCCCAGTAGATCTTTCAAAGCATTCTGAATGTCTTCTGCGGTTTCAATCTCATATTCAGACAAGAGCTGCTGAATGATCTGTCTTTTACCTTCTGTCATCTGAACATGGTGAATGGGTTTCTTTGCTTTTTTTGCCATAGTAAAAGGCCTCCTATGATTTTATATTTTACCATAGAAGACCTTAACTGTTACTGTTGTTATTATTTACAGAAAAACTTTCACACTCTCTGTCTTAAAGTTCAAAGGAGTGATTAAGTATGAAAAATCAAGAAATTGATATTTATTCTGAATCAACTGTATCCTTTTATGGAAGAATCAAAAAGGGTTGCCTTTCTCTAACTTCAGAAGTATATGGTGGAGACTATTACCCTGACAGTGAAATGCATCTTAACTTTACCAAGGAGCAAACCAATAAATTATTTTCTCTTCTCCCATTAGATGATTTCTTGGAACTTTGTCGAGAAAAACGCGTGTCAGGACTGTTAGAGTTTCTGGAGGACAATGATATCCATCCAGAAAAATTCGTAATCTGACATCTTGAAAAGAGTAACCATACATTCGCCAGGCCGATTTCCCCCTCCATTTGGAGGGGTATTTAATTCAAATCCAGCTTTAGTAAATCCGTCCCCGCCTATCTTCAATATATGCGATAAAAGTATATTTTATAAGCAAAAATTTGCAGGAATAAACTATATGATGACGAAATGTACCAACAAGTATTGATGGTACATTTTTTTGTACAGTCATGTTGCTATAATTATATTACAAAGAGATGAACAGTAACTCGAATTGGAGAGGAGGTTGCGTATTATGATAGGTGGTTTATTTCTCGACCGCTATGAGTTATTGGATACAGAAGGTAATATTATAGCAACCAAACCCGTTGTACATAACTTAAGAATGATTATTGCTGACCGTGGTAGAGTCAAACATGGTGATGAGTATATTGTCCGCTCAATAACAACTGGGCGAACCCTGAAAGTGACCAGTAAAAAACCATCGGCTGCATGGCATGAATTTGACAGAGAGTGTGCTATGGGGATTGATTAAGGCCGGTATTGTGCACCAAATATATGAAGTAAGTGAGGATTACTGACTATGTACGGAAATGACAGAAAGAAATTACTGATACTTCTGATATTGGAAGTTTTACGACAGTACACGGATGAGGATCATCATCTTTCCCAGCAGGAAATACTACGTATTTTAAAGAGAGATTATGATATCACCTGTGACAGGCGATCAATTAAGGCAAATGTGCTTGATTTGCTTGATTTGGGTTATGACATCTGCATGGATGATGGTTATTACATGGCTAGCCGGGAGTTTGAAAATGCAGAATTGCGGCTGCTCATTGACAGCGTTCTGTTTTCCCGACATATAACTCCAACTCAAGGGAAACGGTTAATAGACAAACTGCAGGCCCAGGGTAACAAATATTTTAAGCCAAAGGTTTCCCATGTCATTGCCTTGCCGGATTTGAATCACACGGACAATAAGCAGGTAATGATAGTAGTAGACACACTTAATGATGCTATAGAGGCAAAAAAGAAGGTGGAGTTCACTTATAATTCCTATGGCACGGATTTTAAACTTCACCCCAGAGAGCACAGTCCTTATCTAGTCAGTCCTTATCAGATGGTGGCCAGTAATGGCAGATACTATTTATTGGGCAGCATCGACAGGTATGAAGGAATTACCCATTTCAGAATTGACCGGATTACAGATATTAAACTGACTGATATCCCTATAAAACCGGTTAAAGAAGTGGAAGGTCTGGAAAATGGCTTTAATCTGCCTAAGCACATGGCGGAACACACCTATCTGTTTTGCGGTGAAAGTGTTCCGGTCAAACTTAAAACTTCTGCCTCAATGATGAATGATCTTATAGATTGGTTCGGGAAGGATTTCAGTATCATTGAGAAGAATGGTGACGAAATTGTAGTAAGCGTAAAATGCAATTACAATGCCATGTTTTACTGGGCACTGCAGTATGGCTCCAAAGTTGAGGTAGTTGCCCCTGATGAATTGCGCCAGGAGTTGGCAAAGACGATTCAGGATATGAATAATAGGTATAAGCTGTAGATTGGAGGAGATCATTATGAAAATAAGTGATATTCGGAATGAGTTAAACCGTATAAATATGCATGAAAATCCCATAGAAATTCCCGGTACAGCCATAGAAATGCTCCAGGATGCAGGCGTGATGGAAAATGATAAGCTCATTCCATTGCAAAATATAGATAGTATCATTGCTCAAGATGGGGCAAAAAGTAATTGTTGTAAGCCATGGTTTAATACTATTCCTTTTGGTACGCCTAGTGATACATTTCCTTATTTGCTTGCAGTATGTAGGGGAAAAAGCACTTTAAATAATATTTTGAGAAAGATCAAGGAACAATGTTCAAAAATGGTCGAAGAGGACCAATATAAGGACACTGAAAAAATAGTAGTTTTATTAACTGATAAGTGGGATAACAATACATTTGAAAAATACGATAAAGTATTTTTTAATCATGCCTTACAGGATGATTTCCGCTTTATCATATTATTAGTTACTCCATATGGCTATACTCAAATTCCATTTTTGCCTAATGACAGACATATGTTAGATATGTATCATGGTGAAAAAATAGAAGAAGATTTGACGATGGATGAGATCTATAGGTACTTGAAAGATTATCCTTTTGAATATCATTTTTCTACCACTTTGGACATGTCTAGATATACAGATTATATCTTTAATGTTGAATATATGACGTGGGAGAAAAAAAGTTTTAGAGAGCCTTGCGGTGGGTACATTCCTAGGAAATCATTAGATGCCCTTGTAAAAAAAATATGTTGGATAATAGATAGTAAGGAAACTAGTATTTCGTTCTATAATTCAAAAGATAATTTTTTCAAACTGAAAATTTTTGGAAAAACAGTAGAGTGGGATTGTATTCCAGAATACGAGGAGAAGAAAATTAAAGAATTACCTGTTGCTATTAGGAAATTTATAGAAGAGTGTGAAAAAACAAGAGGTAGATAGATGGATATTTTATCTTTCGTCAATTCCAAAGACATAAGAGATTATCTGCACGAAATCGATTATAAATGTGATTCCATGCAAGCAGCTTGGTTGGTATACCACAATGCTAATAAGACAATGGAAGAAAAGCATGCTGCGTATCGCTGGATTATCGATAATATGCCTGACTGCCCTATGCCGGAACGTCGATTCGCTATTAGCAGGGACAGCCTTCATGACTTTTTGCAAGAGCATATGGATTTCTGCGAAAAGCATAAGACTCAAATTGATCAGGATCCATATCTGGAAAATTTAACCGAGGATGAACTAGATTTGTATAAGTATGCTTTTGAAAGCCGTTGGTATTGCTTTCCAACGCCATTCAAAAAGGGCGACTTGGTACATCTATTTTGGGAAAATCCGCATGAACATGCCTGTTGCAGAGGTGTTTTTGTACTTAATGGCATCACAAATGGTGAGGAGGATATAAAGAGATGTGTCCATGGTGATGACTCCGATATGAATGCCTATGGCTGGTTTCAGGACCCCGATGGTACTGTATATAATGAAGTGATGCATAATTACATGGATTTGGTGAAATTTAGGGGCGAATTGTATGGCCAAGAAAGGCTTCTGATTGCCATAAGTAACTTTGTACAGGGAAAACTTGAATTTGAATTGGTGTTGCAATCCCAAAGAACCTTGATGATGCGAGATTATGGAGAGAATTGGATGCCTAATTGGTATACGCAGGAAGGTATGGAGCTTGCAGGACTCACTAATTTGCCTAAAATGACCTGGAAACAAAAAAGAGCAAATAAAATCCGCAGATATGAATTAAGAAAGAATTATCAACGATAAGGAGATGTAAATTTTCGTAGAAAAAGTTAATTGGTTTGAAGTCTCTGAGGTATAAATCTATGAAAATACAAAAGATATATTTTGATCTGGACGGGGTGCTGGCAGATTTTGACCGTGGTGTAAAGGATTTGTGCGGTATGGAGCCTGTTGATCAGAGCAATAAAAATGCAGGTGATGACGACCGGTTGTTTGATGCCATCAAAAAAGTGGGCCATTTTTATAATAGGCTGGAATTTTGCCCTGGTGCCAAGGAAATGTTTCAGCTCCTTGATAAGCAATATCCGGGGGCTTGTGAAATCCTAAGCGGTATTCCAAAGCCAAGGAGAGAAATTACCACCGCTGCTGATGATAAAATAGAATGGGTGCACAGAAATCTTGGTGAGCACATTAAGGTCAATATCGTTTATCGGGAAGAGAAGAAAAACTATGTTACAGGGAAAGGATGCATTCTGATAGATGATTATGAGAAGAATATCAAAGAGTGGGAAAACGCCGGCGGTACGGGAATTTTATTTGTTTCAGCTAAAGAAACATTGAATAGGATCGATGAAATGTCCAACTAAAGTTTTTTATTATGGCAATAAGCCTAATAATTAGTAAAATTTCAACTCCTGGGTGATTAGAGAAAATCATCTGGGAGTTTTTATGTGGTGAAAATAAAGCTTGCAAAAGGTTAAAAATCATCCCTTGCACCTATATCTCTTTAGCGATATAATTTTACCTAGGGGGTGGCTGGATGATTGTCTATCATGGTTCAGACCACATTGTAGAGAGACCCGTCTTCCCTGGAGGAAAACGATACAATGATTATGGTCATGGGTTTTATATGACAGAAAATTTGGAGCTAGCCAAGGAGTGGGCCTGCGCCAACAATACGGATGGTTTTGCCAACAGCTATGAATTGGCTATGGAGGGGCTGGTCATCCTAAATTTGAATTCACCAGACTACCATATCCTTAATTGGATGGCAGTGCTGACCAAGTATCGTAGCTATTGGCAAAGTAGCAGTATTGCTGAGGAAGCAAAGGTGTACCTGCAACAAAATTTTTTTGTTGATCCTGATAAATATGACCTTGTTATTGGTTATCGGGCAGATGATTCTTATTTTAGCTTTGCTCAGGATTTTATTAGTGGAACAATATCTTTGAATAAACTATCTGAGGCCATGCGGCTTGGCAAACTGGGAGAACAAATCGTAATTAAAAGTGAAAAGGCCTATAGTCACCTTAAATTCTTGGGAGCTGAACCAGCAGAAGCTAATGTGTGGTATGAAAAAAAGTCTGTCAGGGACAGGGATGCAAGACGGGAATACCGTAAAAGAAGAACTGGTAATGCCGGTGTTTCTGAGCTGTATATGTTGGATATTATGAGGGAAGGGATAAAAAATGGGGATTCGCGCTTACGATGAAATGTATTTGTCCAGTGCCCAGAATATATTGGGCCATGCCGTGGATTTTGCCATTATGTCTTTGGAAATAGAACCAAATGATTTGGCTAAGGCTTTAATAGTCAGTGCCAGTGTCAAGCAATTTGCCAAGGGGAACCCTCGTTATGTTGCCGGAATGAGCGGGTGTGAATTTGCCAGACAGGTTTTAAGTGAAGTACACATTTCCTATCCTGAAAAGGAAGATATAATGTATGTAGATAAAACACCAGAATATTGGGCTGGGTGGGCGTTGGCATATTACCAGTGGTATATGGATTTGTCATTTGCCGATATTCTTAGGGTTATCACATTGGAAGATATAATTAACATGTATCCTTTGTACCATGAAATGGATCTGTCCCATTTTGTGGAGCGAATGAACGCACTGGTAAAGCAGGCAAATCCATTTACCAGGTTGCGTATGCGGCGGGATAATGCGGGATTGTCCCAATCAGAGCTCGCTAATGAGTCTGAGGTACCTCTGCGACAAATACAACTTTTTGAACAGGGGCAGCGTGATATAAACAAGACTTCGGCGGTA
>CACZYN010000024.1 GCA_902785445.1 uncultured Anaerovibrio sp. | reverse complement strand
TTGGTAAGGCACTGGATTCTGAATCCAGCATTCGTAGGTTCGAGTCCTGCTACCCCTGCCATTGTAAAGTCAAAGAGGTCGTTAATATATGGCCTCTTTTTTGTATTCAAATTAGGATATTAATTCGTAAAAATCCCAAGAAAAAAGGAACCAGAGGGAACTGGTTCCTTATGGAGGGATGGAATATGAAAAACGGGTTATGTAACTTACTATGGTTATAATACAGGATGAAAATGGAAAAATTATGGAAAAGTTATGAATTTTTTCTGAAAATTTTCCTAAAAAAAGTATATATGCTAAAATGGTAAAAAATGTTGTAATGAGGTCTTATTTATGCGGATAATTACAGGTTCTGCCCGGGGCGCTAAGCTGAAAACCCCTAAAGGAATGGCTACCCGTCCTACTTCGGATCGGGTAAAGGAGTCCCTGTTCAGTATTTTAGGTAACGAAGTGCTGGGAAAAAGAATATTGGATATTTTTGCCGGTACCGGCGGGCTGGGACTGGAAGCCTTGAGCCGGGGAGCCGAGCGGGCTTGCTTTATCGACAAGGCTACGGCGGATATTATAAAATTCAATGCGGAGCACACTCATCTGGCAGACAAAAGCGAAATATATAAAGGTGACGTGTTTTCCCTTATGGATCGTTTGATGGTCCAAGGAAAACAATTTGATCTGGTGTTTTGCGATCCGCCCTACCATTTAGGGTTGTGGGAGAAAGCCCTGCTGCAGCTTGATAAGGGGCGCTTGTTGGCTCCTGATGCCTTGGTTATCGTGGAGCAGGGGGGCGATGAGAATGCTTTGCCTGAGCTTAATCATTTGAAATTACTGCGGAATCAGACCTATGGCAAGACTACCCAGATTAATATTTTTGAATATCGGCAGGAGATGAAGGAAGAATGACAAGGGCAATATTTCCCGGCAGCTTTGATCCGGTAACTAATGGACACATTGATATTATCTGTCGGGCAGCGACGGTATTTGATACTTTAACAGTGGGCGTATTTAATAATGTCCGGAAAAAGGCCTTTTTGCCGGTGGAGCAACGGGTACAGGCCTTGGAGGAGGCTCTGGCAGATATAGATAATGTACAGGTGGTGTCCTTTGATGGCTTGCTCACGGACTATATGCAAAAAAATGCTATTAAGGTAATTGTTCGGGGACTGCGTTCCGTTACCGATTACGAATATGAACAGGGACAGGCCCAGATTATTCATCAGCTGTATCCGGACCTGGACACTTTTTTCCTCCTGACGAAACCGGAATTTTCCTGTGTAAGTTCTTCTGTTGTACGGGAAATCTATCATTTTGGCGGGGATATTAGCACTTTAGTACCCAAATCGGTATTAATTACTATTGAAAAATTTCCTCATAAATGATATGCTGATAGGGTATAAGATATCTTTTGGCGAGAAAGTGGGATTTAGGCGATGGAAATAGATAACATGGGAATAGATAATATTCTGGAGGAGATTGAGAATTTAGTGGCATCATCCAATCGAGTTCCGTTTTTGGACAAGGTAATGATTGATGATGTGGAGCTGTTCCGCTTGATGGATGTTCTGCGCAGCGAGCTGCCACGGGAAATTCAGGATGCTCAGGATATTGTAGCTCGTAAGGATGATATTATCAGTGCAGCACAGGCTGAGGCTGATCGTTTGGTTGAGGGGGCTAAAACGGAAGCTAACCAGACTGTAGAGCGGGCCAAGGCTTATGCTCAGAAGGCTGTAGAGGAAAGTGAGATTGTTCGCCAGGCTCATGAAGAGGAGCGGGTTATTAAGGAACAGACTATGGCTTGGGCTCAGCAGATGAAGGCGGAGACTGAGCAGTATTCCAGTGATTTGCGGACCAGTGCTGACGATTATGCTAATCAGGTGTTCAACCATGTGCTTGAGAGCGTGGGAGATGCTTTGAATGCGGTGCAGCAGGCTAAGAATCAGCTGAATGATCAAAATCAGTAATAGTGCTTATCAGGACCATGAAAGGGTGTGAATCCTTTTCATGGTCTTTTTTGTTGGTAATTTTGCTTATGGCAAAATCTGAACAATTGCGTTATAATAAAGTCAAATAGTCAATGATTTTTAAAAAGCAGGTGATAGTATGAGCAACATTGCCGATTTAATTGAAGAATATATTTTGCGTCGCTTAGCCGAGCAGCAGACTGGACAGGTGGAATTGCGCCGCACGGATATTGCCGATGAAATATCCTGTGCTCCATCCCAGATCAGCTATGTGTTGAATACCCGTTTTACCCATGACAAGGGCTTTGCAGTGGAGTCCCGTCGAGGCTTGGGAGGCTTTATCCGCATTGTGCGGGTGCCTTTGCAGCATATTATCTACGAGGAGATGCTGGATAAAATTGATGGTGATACGGAATTTGTGGAAATTAAGGCCATGGTTCGTTATTTAATTCAGCAACAGATGATAAGTGCCCGGGAAGGGGCCCTGGTCATTCAGACAGCTAACTGTGCCTACGAAACAATGAATACAGCCGATAGAGTAAAGTTGTTAAAGTCATTGTTTATTACCCTGGCGGAATTCTCCTAAGGCATACATGGGATTTTGCCTATGGGACGCAATAAGTTAGCCCCGTCGCAGGGCGGTATAGGGAACTATTTTCTGAATTTTATTATCGCGGTGGTATGGATTGTCAAATGGATATTGAAGCTATTGCTGGCTCCATTTGATTGGAAAGGGAAACAATAGGAATGGCGAAAGCAAAAACGGTCTTTGTCTGTCAGGAGTGCGGTTATGATACTCCCAAATGGTTAGGGAAGTGCCCAGGCTGTGGACAATGGAATACTCTGGTGGAGGAAACCATCAAAAAGGACAGCAGTCAACAACGGGGCCTGAATCTGGGCTTGTCTAACCAGAGCAAGCCTTGCCCCATTAATGAGGTAGAACTGGAGGAAATGCCCCGGATGACCACCGGTTCAGCGGAGTTGGATCGGGTGCTGGGGGGCGGACTTATCCCCGGCTCCATGGTGCTCATTGTGGGGGATCCGGGTATTGGTAAGTCCAGTCTTACCTTGAAGGTCTGTGCCAACGAAGCCAGACTGGGGCGCAGGGTACTGTACGTTACCGGCGAGGAGAGTGTCCAGCAGGTGCGTATGCGGGCAGACCGTATAGATGCCATTGATCAATCCCTAATGGTGGTCAGTGAAACCAATCTGGAGATCATTGAAAAACATATTTTGGATTTAAAGCCGGAAATACTGGTCATTGATTCCATCCAGACGGTATTTCGTCCGGACATTCAAAGTGCCCCCGGTAGCGTGAGTCAGGTGCGGGAATGTGCTGTGGAAATACTGCGGGTGGCCAAGACCAACGGTATTGCGGCCTTTATTGTGGGTCACGTGACCAAGGATGGTACCTTGGCGGGGCCGAGGGTGCTGGAGCATATTGTGGATACAGTGCTGTATTTTGAGGGAGGCAATAATGCAGAATACCGTCTCCTGCGCGCCATCAAGAACCGGTTTGGCAGCACCAACGAAATCGGCGTTTTTGAGATGCGGGATGTGGGACTGGTGGATGTGCCGGATGCCTCCAAGCTATTTTTGTCCGAAAGGCAGGACGATAATGGCAGCGTCATTGTACCTACCGTGGAGGGGACCAGACCCTTGTTAGTAGAAATCCAAGCCTTAGTGGCTAAGACACCTTATGTGCCACCTAAGCGTACCTCCGATTCGGTGGATTTAAAACGACTTCAGCTGCTGTTGGCTGTGCTGGAAAAAAGGGTGCATCTCAGCATGGGTACCTGTGATGTATTTGTAAAGGCGGCCGGGGGCATTCGTATTGACGAGCCGGCAGCGGATTTGGGGATTTGTGTGGCCATGGCCTCCAGCTTTGCCGGGCGCCCCCTGCGGCCAGCTATCGCTGTATTTGGCGAAGTGGGCCTGTCCGGAGAAATCCGGGCAGTCAGCCAGGCAGAAAACCGGGTAAGAGAGGCCCAACGATTGGGCTTTAAAAGTGTAGTATTGCCACAAAAAAATTATGAACAACTTCTTGAAGACAATAAATTTACAGACATGACCCTTTACGGTGTAGCCAATATAACTGAGGCACTAAGCAAAGCAATGCCACGTTAAGCCTCTCTCCTTTCCTTGACAGGAAAATTTTTATATGATAAAATTCATTCTTTTTTATTGATAATTTTTTTGGTATAATTAGTCTGTAATGGTATCGTTAAGGAGGGGGTATGTTTGCTGCAAGTTGGTGACAAGGTTGTATATCCGATGCACGGGGCTGGGGAAATAACCGGCATCGAAGAGCACGATGTTATGGGACAGGGGCAGATGAAGTCCTATTATGTGATGAAAATGCCCGTTGGCGACATGAAAATAATGCTTCCTACTGACAATATTGACGGTGTTGGCTTGCGGCAGATAAGCCCGCCGGAGATGATAGAAAAGATTGAGAGCGTTTTGAAGGATAAACCTGTAAAGGCGGTAGGCAGCTGGAATAAACGTTTTCATGCCAATCTTGCCCGCCTGAAAACTGGTGATATATTGGAAGTGGCGGCTGTGGCCAGGAACCTTGCTTTGCAGGGGCAGGAAAAAAAGATTTCCAGCGGAGAACAGCGCCTTTTGGATACAGCTAAACAAATTCTTTTAAGCGAAATGGTATTCGTTCTTAATGGCACCATGGAGACGGCAGAAGCATGGTTACAGGAGATGTTGAAGCGTTAATCATCAGTTACTTGTGAAAGGAATGTGACCAGCTATACTGGTCACTTCCTTTTCTTGTTTAAAATATTTTGGAAAGGGGGTGAGATAGAATGCTTGATAAGGTTTTAAGATTTTTGGTTACAGCGCTGTTTGCGGTAATTGGCGGTTTGGGTATGCATTTTGCCAGCCCCTTTTTGACAGAGCTTATTAGTACTGAGGTACTGAATATGAACTTTGGCTTTTTCAAGATGACCTTAGCCCATCTGATATTTTTAGTGGTGGGTATTATCATTGGCGGTGTAATCGGTTATTTGAGTTCTCCTTATTTTGCTACTAAGCTGCGGAGATTTTCAGTCTGGGTTGAAGGACAGTTTAACAAAATGCCGTTGCATGATGTTATTGCTGGCGTAATTGGCCTGGCGATAGGACTTATAATTGCAAATTTATTAGGTGAGGCTTTTTCCAAGATACCAGTGGTAGGTGACTATATTCCAGTGGTATTGAGTGTGGTATTTGGCTATTTGGGAATACATATTGTTATCCGTAAGCAGAAGGAATTGGGAGATATGATTGGCAAGCTGCCAAGATTTTTCAAGGAAGCCAGCCAAAGACGGGAGCAGTCCAAGAACAAGAAGAAGTTACAGGAGGGCGAGCTTGATATAAAGGATACCGGCCTGTACGAGGGACCCTGTGGCAAGTTGCTGGATACCAGCGTAATCATTGATGGCCGCATAGCAGATATTTGCTGCACGGGGTTTATAGACGGCAAGCTCCTGATACCGGTATTTGTACTGGAGGAATTACAGCATATAGCGGATATGTCAGATTCCCTTAAGCGGGCCAGAGGCCGGCGTGGATTGGATATTTTACAGAAGCTGCAGAATGACTTCAGTAATCAGGTAGAAATCGTCAATCAGGATTTTGAGGATATTGCTGAGGTGGATTCCAAGCTGGTTCGTTTGGGACAGCTTACCGGCAGCAAAATAATTACCAATGATTACAATCTGAACAAAGTGGCTGAACTGCGTGGTGTGTCAGTGCTCAACATCAATGAGCTGGCTAATGCCATTAAGCCGGTGGTTATTCCTGGTGAGTACATGCATGTAACTGTGGTGAAGGAAGGTAAGGAACAGGGACAGGGCGTAGCTTATCTGGAGGATGGCACCATGATTGTGGTTGAGAATGGCCGTCGGTATATCAATGAAGCTATACGGGTTGAGGTGACATCAGCCTTGCAGACAGCGGCTGGCAGAATGATTTTTGCCAAGCCAGCAATGTAAAGTGAAGGGGATGTGGTGAAGGTGTGCCGCATCCCTTAAATTTTGGAGGGGTTTATGGTTACGGTAATTTTTCCAGCCGCCGGTCAGGGAAAGCGCATGCAGGCCGGCATGAATAAGGTGTTTATGTCCTTGGGCGGGATTCCTATACTACTGCGTACCCTGCTTAAGTATTCCAGTTGCGGGGAAATTGATCAGATGGTTGTGGTGGTAGCCGATTATGAAGTGGAATTTGTCCGTACCATGCTCAAAAAAGTACCAGGACTGAAACCTTACAAGGTGGTGGCCGGGGGCAGTGAACGGCAATATTCGGTGCTGAACGGCATAAGAAGTGTTCAAGGACGGGATGACGACATTATCCTGGTCCATGATGCGGCCAGACCTTTTGTGAGCCACAAGGTTATTCTGGATACTATATATGCGGTGAAGCAATTCGGTGGGGCAATTGCGGCGGTACCGGCTAAAAATACCATCAAGATATGTGATCCCTATGGTATGGTGGAGGATACCCCGGATCGGTCCTGTTTGTGGGAGGTGCAAACTCCCCAGGGCTTTCAGCGGGAAATCCTGCTGGAAGCTTATGATCAGGCCTTGGCTGAAGGTTTTTTGGGCACCGATGATGCCAGCTTAGTGGAGCGCCTGGGGCGCAGCGTCCGGGTGGTTGAGAGCGATTACAAGAATATTAAGATTACGACCCCGGAGGATATATTAATTGGCGAAGCCTTTATTCAGGCTGAAGATGAGCTGTTACCGGAAATTCCTCCGGAGGTTTTGACGGAAATTCGGGAGTTAATACAGGAGAAATGGCAAGGGAGTGAAGGAAGATGACCAGATTTGGTATGGGATATGATGTTCACCAGTTGGTGGAGGGCCGTAAGCTGATAATGGGCGGCGTGGATATTCCCTTTGAAAAGGGATTGTTGGGTCATTCTGATGCGGATGTTCTCCTGCATGCTATAGCCGATGCCCTGTTGGGCGCGGCGGCCTTGGGAGATATAGGGAAACATTTTCCAGACAGTGACGACCGTTACAAGGGCATCTCCAGTATTATATTGTTGGAGCACGTGGGCAAGCTGCTGCAGGAAAAGGGCTATGTAGTTGGTAATGTGGATGCTACCATCGTGGCCCAGCGGCCGAAAATGCTCCCCCATATTCCTCAGATGCGGGAAAATATTGCCAAGGCTTTAAATACCCAATTGGATCAGATAAATGTGAAGGCAACCACCGAGGAGCATTTGGGCTTTACCGGCAGTGGCCAGGGTATTTCTGCTTATGCGGTTGCAGGAATAGACAAGGAATGATAAAATCTTGGGAAGGCTAGTGCACTAGAAAAAGGAGTTAGAACAGAAAGATGCTAAAGGTTTATAATACTTTAACCCGAAAAAAGGAAGAATTTGTACCTCAGGAGCCGGGAAAAGTGGGAATGTACGTGTGCGGAGTTACCCCCTACAATCATCCCCATATTGGTAATGCCCGTCCCTTTGTGACCTGGGATGTTATCAAACGCTACCTTAAACATCGGGGCTTTGAAGTAAAGCATATACAAAACTTCACAGACATGGACGACAAGATAATCAAGGCGGCCAACACTGAGGGCGTCAGCTGGGAGGTTATTACAGACCGGTATATCAAAGGCTATTTTACGGCCATTGATGCCCTGAATGTTCAGCGGGCTGACCTGTATCCTAAGGTAACGGAGCATATTCAGGATATTATCGATATGGTGCAGCGCCTCATAGACAATGGCTATGCCTATGCTATTGATGGGGATGTTTATTTCAGCGTGGAAAAATTCCCGGAATATGGCAAGCTGTCCGGTCGTAAGCTGGAGGATATGCAGGCTGGAGCCCGGGTGGAGGTAGATACCCGTAAGCATAATCCTATGGATTTTGCCCTGTGGAAGTCTGCCAAGCCAGGTGAACCGTTCTGGGACAGCCCTTGGGGAAATGGTCGTCCAGGCTGGCATATTGAATGCTCTGCCATGTCCCGCAAATACTTAGGGGAAACCTTTGATTTCCACGGGGGCGGCAGCGATTTGATTTTCCCACACCATGAAAATGAGATTGCCCAGTCCCAGTGCTGCTGCAACAATTATAAGAGCTTTGCCCAGTATTGGCTGCACAATGGCTTTATCACCATTGATAACGAAAAAATGAGCAAATCCTTGAATAATTTCATCACGGTACCGGATATTTTGCAGCAATATCCTGGGGAAGTGGTGCGGTTCTTCATTTTGCGGACCCATTACAGAAGTCCGTTGGATTTCAGCGAAGAGCGGATTAAGGAAGCCCAGGCCGGACTGTTGCGTTTGAAAAACGCCTATGATTTAGGTCAGGAGATTTTGGACCGTCCTGGCACTATGGAGGCTCATACCGAGCTGGCAGATGTGGCAGAAAAAGCTCTGGCTGATTTCTATGAGGCCATGGATGACGATTTCAACACGGCTCTGGCTATTGGCCACATGTTTACCCTGTCCAAGGAAATCAATGTATATGCCAATAATGTCATCAATAAGGGTGGCGAATATGATGCAGTTCATTTCTCCAAGCTTATGGATGTTTATAGACAGATGGCGGCAGTTATTGGCATTTTCGAAAGTTCCCTGGATATGCCTGAGCAGGCAGGGGATATTTCCGCTGCTGAGATTGAGGCGCTGATTAATGAGCGGGCTGAAGCCAAAAAAGCCAAGAATTGGGCGCGGGCGGATGAAATCCGTGACAGCCTGAAGGAACAGGGCATTATTCTGGAGGATTCCGCTACTGGTACCAAGTGGAAGAAAGCATAAAATATGACCTTTGAACATTTAAAAAAATTAGTAGATATGATGTTTCTCCCGGATGGGGAGGGGGGAGTCCTGCAGCGGTATGACTCCGTAGACCCCAAGACCTTGCATCCTTTGGTGCTGGCCTATATTGGGGATGCCTATTTTCACCTGTTTGTCCGGGGACGGATTTTATCCTATGAGCAGAGCAAGGTGCAGGTGCTGCACCAGTTCAGTGCCCAGATGGTATCGGCAGTGTGGCAGGATAAGGCCTATCGGGCCATTGAATCCCTGCTGACGGAGGAAGAAAAGGCCGTTTATAAGCGGGGGCGCAATGCCAAAAGCCATGCTCCTCGCAGTGCCAGTGTGGCCCAGTACCATTCCAGCACCGGCTTTGAGGCTTTGTTGGGCTATCTGTACTTAATGGAAGAAAATGAACGACTGTATGAATTGGCGGAAAAATCCTTTCAGGTCATTTCCCAGGCCATGATGACGGAAATTTCCCAGAGAAAGTGATGGAGAGTTATTATGATAAAGGTTAAATTACTTGAGCACACACCAGAACCAGAGCGGGCTGTAGCTATGGCCGCCCGGCTGTGTTATTCGGCTTCCGGAGCGGAGGAGCTGGCGGAGCGTATGACCACTGACCAGGTCAATAAGCTGTTGGCCAAAATTGTGGAAATGGGCCATGCTTCCACCATGGAGCATGTTTCCTTTACCTTTGGTATTGAAGGGGTGTCCCGGGTGCTGACCCACCAGCTGGTGCGTCATCGGTTGGCTTCCTACAGCCAGCAGTCCCAGCGCTATGTGGCCGAGCATGATTTTGAATACATTTTGCCACCAACCATTGCCGAGCAGCCGGAAGCCAAGGCTCGCTTTGAGGCTCTGATGGAGGATATTCAAAAGGCTTATAACGATTTGGCAGATATGGGGGTTCCTAAAGAGGATGCCCGCTATGTACTGGCCAATGCCACGGAAACCAAGATTGTGGTAACCATGAATGCCCGGTCCCTGATGCATTTCTTTAATCTGCGCTGCTGTAATCGGGCTCAGTGGGAGATTCGGGATTTGGCCTATAAGATGCTCAGTGAGGTTAAGAAGGTGGCTCCGTTGCTCTTTAAGAATGCGGGAGCTTCCTGTGTAGCCACCGGACATTGCCCGGAAGGGGCCATGACCTGCGGTAAATTTTCCGAAATGATAAAGATGAGAGAAAAATAATATGGACTATAGGAATAAGCAGGACAAACGCAGTGCTGCCCTGAAGGAACACAAGGGCAGCAAGGTAGAATATATGAAAAAAAATAAGGCGGGGGAGTCTGCCTCCTTGGATTTGCCGGAGGACTTGGTGGTTGGTCGTAATGCGGTAATGGAAGCCCTAAAGGGTACCCGCAGTGTCAACAAGCTGATGATTGCCAATGGCAATAACGAAGGCTCCATCAAGGAGATAATTGCCGTAGCCAAGGAAAAGCATATCAATATCCAGTTTGTGGAAAAAAGTAAGCTGGACAATATGGTGCGGGGCATTCGCCATCAGGGGGTTGTGGCCCAGGTGGCGCCAGTGGCTTATGTGGAGTTGGAAGATATTCTGCAGATTGCCCGGGATAAAAACGAACCACCATTTATTGTGTTGCTGGATGAGCTGGAGGATCCCCATAATTTGGGAGCAATTCTTCGCTCGGCGGATGCGGCCGGGGTACATGGAGTTCTTATTCCTAAACGGCGCAGCTGTCCCTTGTCGGCTACTGTAGCCAAGACTTCGGCGGGAGCAGTGGAATATGTACCGGTGGCCCGTATCGGCAATGTGGTGCAGACCATTCGTCAGCTTAAGGATGAGGGCCTATGGGTGGCTGCTGCCGATATGGATGGTACAGATTACTACGAGGCGGACTTGACCGGGGCGCTGCTGCTGATTATCGGCAGTGAGGGTCATGGGGTTGGTCGCCTGGTCAAGGAACAGTGTGATTTTGTGGTAAAGATTCCTATGGTGGGGAAAATCAATTCCCTTAATGCCTCGGTGGCCGGGTCAATATTGATGTTTGAGGCCATGAAGCAGCGGGGAAAACAGGGGTAACCTCATCCGTCAACTGCGTTGACACCTTCTCCATAGGAGAAGGCTTAAAAGGGGAAATGATATGAAGAAAAAGCCACGGGAATATTATATTATTGACGGTTATAATGTTATAAATTCCTGGCCGGAGCTCATCAAACTGCGGAATGATTTGTCTGAGGCCCGGGACCGGCTTATTCATATGCTTACGGAATATGGCGCCTACGAAAAATACCATATGACTGTGGTGTTTGATGCCCTGTTCACCGAGGACGAGGAGCATGTGGAGGTAATTAATCCGTATTTTAATGTGGTTTACACTGGCCATGGAGAGACGGCGGACAGCTATATTGAAAAGCTGGCCTATGATTATGTGCACCAGGGTAATGAGGTACACGTGGTGACCTCCGATGGGGCAGAGCAGTCCATGGTGCTGGGAGCTGGAGCCTATCGCCATCCTTCCAAGGAATTTTATCGGATACTTAAACGCACCAAGAAGGAATTGCAAAAGGGCTATTTGGATAAGGTGAAGCTGCCGGTGTCCCGCAACGAAATTGCCAGCAACTTGGATAAGGAAACTTTGGCTAAATTGGACGCGTTGCGGAAGGGGAAACGCTATTAAGTATATTTTTCAATTAGAAATTGAAAAATCTGAACAACTGCGTTAGGTCGAAAAACTGTTTGCGCTTCGACGAAACGTCAAGTAGTATAATTTTCAAATTAAATTGAAAATTTTTAACAACTGCGTTATAATCATATTTGGGCTTTAGTTTATAAAGTAAACCATTCAGGTATGTGGAGGTAGGGCTGTATGGAGAATGGCCTATTGACCTGGGATGACTCCTTTGACGATTATGTCAATCTTCCCGACGAAGATGTTATTTTGAAAATCCAGGATGATCAGGATAGCACCGCCATGGAGTATTTGATAAATAAATACCGTAATTTTGTCAGAGCCAAGGCCCGTTCCTATTTTTTGATTGGCGCTGACCGGGAGGATATTATCCAGGAAGGCATGATTGGTCTTTACAAGGCTATCCGGGATTATCGTACAGATAAACTGTCATCCTTTAGAGCCTTTGCGGAGTTGTGCGTTACCCGGCAGATTATCACTGCCATTAAAACCGCCACCCGTCAAAAGCACATACCGTTGAATTCATATATTTCCTTGAATAAGCCAATATATGATGAAGATTCCGACCGTACTTTGCTGGATGTTCTGTCCGGGGCCAAGGTAACTGATCCGGAAGAGCTTCTGATCAGCCGGGAGGAATTCATTGATATAGAAGCCAAGATGGAGGACATATTAAGCGATTTGGAATGGTGTGTTCTCATGGCTTATCTTGATGGTAAATCCTATCAGGAAATTGCCGTGGATTTGGAACGGCATGTAAAATCCATTGATAACGCTCTCCAGCGGGTAAAACGCAAGCTGGAACGGTATATGGAATTAAATGGGAATGAAATTGATATAGGTACAATATACAGAGGACTCACGGCTATTAAGCGTCGCGGCCGGGTATTCTCGGAAATTAAAAAAGGCGAAGGGATGCAATGATAGCATCCCTTTTTTCTATGGTATAAATATTTTTTATCATACGATTTAGAATACTATTATTTGTGTATTGATGCACTGTGAGGGGGCGATTTTATTGACATTGTTACATTTTTTGTATTATACTTCCTATTAGTGACATTTATTGTAACATAAATATACACTTACAGAAGTAAAATGGTATTATAATTGTTTACAAATTTGGGTTAAGGGGGAGTTTTTATGGATGGTTATGCAGCACTAGGTATATTTTTCCTGATGGCGCTGGGTTTTCCGATTGCACCAATTATCATCGCGAATATTATCCAGCCAAAACAGCCAACAGATGAAAAGGATATACCTTATGAGTGTGGTGTGGACACTATCGGCAAGAACAATGTGCAGTTCCATATAGGATATTTTATGTATGCACTGGTATTTTTGCTTTTTGATGTGGAAACAGTTTTTCTGTATCCTTGGGCAGTAAAATACAGCCAGCTTGGTCTGTTTGCCTTGTGTGAAATGCTGGTATTTGTGGGCATATTGGCCATTGGCCTTTGGTATGCCTGGAAGAAGGGGGCTCTGTCATGGAAATAGTTGATATCGTGCCACCGGTGCTGAAAGACAATGTTATTGTTACCAGCGTGGATGCACTGTTTAAATGGGGAAAATCAAATTCCATATGGCCGTTGTCTTCGGGTTTGGCCTGTTGCTCCATTGAGATGATGTGTGCGGCCGCTTCCCGTTTTGACCTGGCCCGGTTTGGTTATGAGGTGTTTCGTTCCTGTCCCCGACAGTCAGATTTGCTGATTGTAGCGGGGACCCTTACCTGGAAGATGACACCACCACTTATTCGTCTTTATGAGGAAATGCCGG
>CACZYN010000023.1 GCA_902785445.1 uncultured Anaerovibrio sp. | reverse complement strand
GTCCATTATCCTTGGATAAGAGCTTTTGCCGACTATCGATGTTACGAACTGGGTGAA
Organism: uncultured Anaerovibrio sp.; assembly: GCA_902785445.1. Classification (GTDB taxonomy): domain Bacteria; phylum Bacillota; class Negativicutes; order Selenomonadales; family Selenomonadaceae; genus Anaerovibrio. The sequence continues at coordinate 13,136 of CACZYN010000023.1, read as the reverse complement.
TGGCATTATTAGGACAAACCTTTTCACACATGCCACAGCCCCGACAATAGTCAGTCAGGCTGGCTTTTTGTTTAATAATTGGTCTGGCAATATGGCGATGCTCCGGATTTGGCTGATTGTCCGTAGACACCACAATGGATTGACCTTGGGTTTCCACCTTTATAGCCTTAAAGGAGCAAGCTGCCACACAGCTGCCGCACATGGTACAGCGGTCAGCATGGTATTCGATTTTCCAGGAGAGATCATTAACTGACACATCCTGCGTCTTTACTGCTTCCATCTCTGTACCTCCAATTCATCATTAATAACAATAATTTCCCGTTCATTTGGATAAATATCCTGTTCCTTGTCCCGCTCAGGCATGATTTCATTGAGACCGCAAACCTCCGAGGAAATGGCTACCATATCCTCAGTTTGCCCCAAAACTACTGGCCGCAATTTTTTGGAATCACAACAAGTAATCATACGGTTATCCGGTAATGTGGCAATAATAGTGTTAGGACCATTAATCTCCAAATGAGCCAGAGACTGCCGGATGGCCATCAGCACATCCCTATCCTCCCTTTCTTCGATTTCTTCGAAAGGAAGAGGAGTAATAACATGCTTATAGTAGTTCATTGGCCATTTCAGCTCATGCAGGACATAGTGCAGAGTATAGAGGAAGCACTGGGAATCAGATTCAAAACCGATATATCCTCTATGTAAGGACTTCTGAAATTCCTTGTTTTTGGTGTAAAATGTATTTTCCCCATTAGCACAAAGAGTATACCCCTGTAAAAAGAATGGATGGGCCGCATAACGCACAATATCATAATTGGTATTCTGACGGCACTGAACCACAATATTCTTTGCCAAGAGGCAGCCACTGTCCTCCCAAAGATGAAAATAGGTAGCTATATCCCGAGGATCGCCGATTTCCTTCAAAGTAAGTACATCTGGCCAAAAGGAATATACAAAGCCCTCACCAGCCTCTTCAAGGATTTTTCTGAGCGCCAGACGGGTATCCAGGAGCAAATCCTCCCGTTCCTTTTCGGATAACTCATTGTAATGCTCCGGCACATCGTAATTACGGAAAATATAATAAGGCATAGCCTGAATATCCAAATTCGGCTGCTTATTTGGTATAGGTATCCATTCAGCCAGCTGGGTAAAGTTATGGGCGTCCATGTACTCCTCTACCAGCTGATTACCACGTTGGGTACAAGCCATAGACAGGAGGGGTTTATCTTTATAGTCGGTAAATGTCCCATATAAATCCTGCATCACCATTGCAAAGCCTGAATTATCATGTCCCTCCTGCTGAGGAAGCATTAAATGCAATGCCTTGGATGGATGTACAGGGATTTTACTTTTAATTGAACCAATTCTACACATCGTAACTCTCCTCTAATTATCCTATATTATTATAAAAACAACACATATAGTAATATATAATCCATTTATACAATACATTTGTATCCATATAATGTATAAACCGCAAATAACATTATATGTATTATTATACCTATTGTCAATGTAAATATTCATATTTTATTGATAAAATTGCTGATACAATCCATATTATGAGATTATTATACCACTAATCTATGAATATTTATACAATATTTATCCTTATATATTCATCAATATTAATTATATTATGTATACAAAAACTTAAACCCTTTATTTTACTAGGGAACAATGCGTTATATATGATTTGTTATAAGTTTTATGTATTGTATAGTATTACGGTATACAATAAAAAAGCAGATGCAAATCGCATCTGCTTTATATATTCCAGAATTAATCTTCACTAAAAGAAGTCTGTGACTTTGGTGTCATCTCACTGCGACCCTTCAGCATGCCGCCCTCATCTATACGCAGGCTGCCCACCTTAACATCGCCAATAACCTGACCGGTTGAAAATATAGACAAGCAATTTTCCGTGGTAACATTACCCTCAACCTGACCAGATACAATCATCTCGCCTGCAGCAACATCACCATTTATCCGACCAGATTCACCAATAACTACATTACCGGTAACAGAAATACCGCCTTCAACGACGCCATCAACCCGCAGACTGCCGCTGCCGTTGATTTCGCCCTTTATTACAGTATTACTGCCAATCACCGTCTCAATATCATTGCTCATCGAATTATCTATAGACTTCTTTACTACACCAAACATAAGTTCCACCTTATCTCATATAACCTGCTGGATTAACCAGTTCACCATGAACACGGATTTCATAATGGAGATGCGGTCCAGTACTGAATCCAGTACTACCCATATAGCCGATAATCTGACCACGCTTTACAGTCTGACCAGCACTTACCACTACTGAAGACATATGACCATATCTTGTAGTATAACCATTGCCATGGTCAATATCAACCATATTTCCATAGCCACCAGAATTATATCCTGCAGTGGTAACAACACCATCAGCTGTGGCCACAATCGGAGTTCCTACATCGTTGGCTATATCCATTCCTGGATGAAAATCACTGCCGCCCCATCTCAGGCCATATGGCGAGCTAACATCACCTGAAGTAGGCCAAATGGAAGGAGTGGATGCAGAGATACTTTCCTGCATCTCAATAATCTGCTGCTTTTCACGCAAGGCATCTCTTAACCGAGTCAAGCTATTCTTACGGTCAGCAACTCGCTTTTCCACATCACTAAGGGCCAGGCTTACGTCCTGAATATCTAAATTTTTTACTGGACCACCTTGACCGTTGTGCTTAACCTCACTATTACTTTCCTGACTATTATTGCCAGCTTCTTCTTCAACACCTGTCAGCTGACGCACTTCCTTCTCAATCTGTTCCAGCTGATCCACTTCACTTTGCAGGCTGTTAGCCTTCTTGGATAATTCCAGCAACTGTTCCTGCTGTTGGGTGTTGGCTTCTTTCAATTTCTCAATCTGCGAGGCTTCATTTCTCAGAGAATAACTGCTATATACCGAATAACTAAAGGCACCAGCCAGCAAAAGTACAACTGCCAACAGTGAACCGACAGCATACTTTATCCACTTTATTGGCAAGTGGATGCTATGAACACTGGACCCTTGATGCGGTATAATCTTTATAGTATATTCCCGCTTATCCGTGTTATCTACTTTTCTTTCCAAAACAATCCTCCATACCTCAAAAAGCACTCATTTTTCTCTCTAACATTCTATAGCTTGGTAATTTTATCACGATTTTTCCGTGATTTCAAGTCCTAGATAAACAAAAAAAATTAGCCTTCACAGTGGGAAACAAGCCTGCTCCCCACTGTGAAGGCACAATACCTTAATAAAAATATCTCAAAAAGTTTTTCAAATATTATCAAATATTGCAAAAATTGGTGAAAAACAATTTACTACAACTACTACCTCTGAGCCATGGCCTGTTTCAGGGCGTCTTCTTCTTCGTCAGTCATTGGATAAGAAGACTTACCAGCTGTAATAGGTTTTACATAACTACGGGAATCCTCCCGGGCAAAAATACTGGACATTACTACGCCATTATTATCAGAATCCAGCATAGCCACCGCATAACTAAGGTCACTACCCATGTCTTCAAAGGCACGGAACCGCACTACAGCCACTCTGGTGATGGCCTGTTGAAGAAGTGCCTGAATATCACTAATATCCTGATGTATTTTCAAATTATCATTGGCCACTTCTTCATTTTTATCAATGCAGCCAATAATCATTCTCTCTAGGTTAGCACCATCAACACCGGTCATCATTTTTTTATACCGTTTCTTCATATAATTAAGGTTATAAAATAAATTTATCATTAGAAGGTACATTACAATAACTAATATACCCAGCACAGCTACCACATAGCTTAAATTATTGATAATAAACTTCATTATATATGTGTTTTCCATCTAAAAACTCCTCTATTATTAATTATTGGTTATACGCTAAACTTACCCTTAGTTGAAAATTCCCGTAATTTAGCTATCTTTGCTGCATTATCCTGATCCTGGACCTTTTCACTAATAAGGTCAATTATCCGCTCCAATTCCTCATTGGAGCTAAAGTCTATCTCCAGCTTTTTCTTTTTTCCAGTACCCTTTATACGAACCTGTGTTCCGAAGAACATTTTTAATTTATCTTCTGCCTCTAAAATATACAATGTTGCAGCATCAGGATCCTGCCCCTTTGGATCTACAGGCTTTTCCTCCAAATAATCCGGGTGCTTCAATATCTGCTTTACCAGGGCTTCAACCTTGCGCACGGACAAATCCTTATCTATTATAAAGTCTGCAACCTTTTCTTGCAACATGGTATCTTCAATGGCCAAAAGCGGCTTTGCCTGCCCCATAGATATTTCGTTGTCCACCAACTTGGTTTGAATGGATGGAGCCAATTTTAGAAGCCGCAAAAAGTTAGCAATATGAGAACGGCTGCGGCCAACTTTTTTGGAAAGCATATCCTGAGTCAAACCGTAGTCCGATAACAAATGCTGATAGGCATGTGCTTCTTCAACAGGATTCAGATTTTCTCTCTGAATATTCTCAATAAGAGCAATTTCCGTCATCTGGGCATCGTTATATTCCTTAATAATCGCTGGAATAGTTTTTTTCCCAGCCAACTTGGAAGCCCGCAAACGTCGTTCACCAGCTATAAGTTCATAACCTTTAGGTGTTTTTCTTACCAATACTGGTTGTAAAACACCATATTCCTTTATGGAATCCTGCAAGGCATTAAGAGCCTCCTCATCAAATTCACTTCTTGGCTGATGAGGATTTACTTTTATCAAACTGATATCTATTTCCTGGGGATTTGTTGTATCAACCTTTGGAGCACTCGTTGCTGAGGCCTTTTCATTATTATTTGTGGTATCATTTCCCAGACCCAGCGCTTTAAGTCCAAGTCCTCCCAGACCACCCTTTTTCTTAGCCATTATCTATTACCTCCTGTGCCAAATTCATATAAGCAACTGCCCCCTTGGAATTTGGATCATAGGCAAAAATTGGACAACCATAGGACGGTGCTTCACTAAGTCTAACATTTCTTGGAATAGTGGTTTGGTAAACCTTGTCGCCGATATGATTTCTCACTTCTGCCTCTACCTGCTCAGAAAGATTTGTCCTGGAGTCAAACATAGTCATAACTATTCCTTCGATTTCCAAAGACACATTCAAATCTGCCTTTATCATATCAATGGTATTTAGCAGCTGAGTCAATCCTTCCAAAGCATAAAATTCACACTGCAAAGGAATCAATACTGAATCCGCAGCTACAAGAGAATTTAATGTAAGAAAACTCAATGATGGAGGACAGTCAATTATAACATAATCATAATTGTCCTTCACCGTATCAACAGCATTCTTCAGTCTATATTCTCTTTCAGATAAATCCACCAATTCGACCTCGGCACCAGCCAAATCGATTTTAGATGGAGCAATTTCAATTTTATACTCAGTTGGCATTATTATATCCTTTATGGACCAGCCACCGATTACTACATTATATATGCTATGCTCCAACTCCTGCTTATTTATACCAAAACCACTGGTGGCATTTCCCTGAGGATCGCAGTCCACCAATAATACTTTTTTCCCCTTTTCAGCCAAAGCAGCACTCAAACTAACGGATGTAGTGGTCTTACCTACTCCGCCCTTTTGATTTGCTACAGCTATTACTTTTCCCATTTAGTCACCGACCTTATAACTTATTTTATAACTAACTTTAACTGTTCTTAACTATTGTACCATTATTACACTTTTTTTTCGACAAATAAAGTAATTGTTTTTGTATTTTCTTCATTTTATGATATTATTGTTTCACGTGAAACATTTTGAAAATATAGAGGTGATACTATGCCAATTTTCAATTCACCATTTTTTGAAATAGATAAAAAAGAAACTAAACGCTACGCTGGATTGAGAAATTCAGATTTCAATGAAGAAATTGTGGATGAGGCCTGCGAACTGGCCCGACTTATAATCAATCCAACTGGCATTTGGGACATATATGATTACAATGATAATACTCAACAGATAAATACATCTCCTCCTTTCATATTACAGGGGGAATCCATAAAAAAACACCTTACTGGTTGTGAAAAAGTAATTCTTCTTTCCTCCACAGTGGGTACAGAGATTGAAAACAAAATAACCGATCTATTTAAGGAAGGAAAATATAGTCTTTCACTGATGTTGGATGCAGCAGCTACCACCGCTGTGGAACAAAGTGCTGACTTAATGGAAAAAGCCATAAACGAACAAGTCAGCCGAAAGGGCTATAACATGAAGTGGCGTTTCAGTCCCGGATATGGTGATTGGCCAATAGAACAGCAACCAGAAATGCTAAAAGCAGCCCAGGGAGAAAAAATCGGCATTACACTTACTGAATCCTTAATGCTGGAACCAAGAAAATCAATCACAGCTATAATCGGCTTATATAAAAAGGAAGAAAACTGTCCAGAGGGTAAACCAAAACATAATTGTGAGCAATGCAATAAAACCGACTGTATTGCTAGGCAAAATACTTGCAAGTAAGGTCGTAAACCGATATACTTTCAATATATCATTATTGTTAGCAACTAAATCTATGGGCCAGAGGACAATTATTCGCCTGCAAGACCACAGTTGCTTGCCGAAGGCGAACCATGGGCAATTAATCAAGCAGATGGATAGATGTAAGAACGGTTTTACCGTCCTATAGATGCTGAAAATAAATGTGCATGGCGATTGCAACGGCGGGATGAAGCCGAAAATTGTCCTCTGGTCTTGGCTGGTATTTCTACAAACCTTAAGTAAATTATGCAAGGAATGATTTTATGATTCATATATTTGACGGTGCCATGGGCACCATCTTACAAGAAAAAGGACTTTTAGCCCCAGGATATTGCCCGGAGCTTCTCAATATAGATAAACCAGAGGAAATTACTGCCGTACACCAACAATACGTGGAGGCAGGTTCAACAATTATTGAAACTAATACTTTTGGTGCCTCCCCTTTAAAGCTTTCCCACTACAATCTCAGTGACAGAGCCAGAGAAATTAATATTGCTGCTGTAAAGGCCGCCAAGGCAGCCGCAGGGAACACTGTAAAAGTAGCAGGAAGCATGGGGCCAACGGGACGCTTCATTAAGCCCTTAGGTGATTTGGATTTTGAAGATGCCTTTGAAAATTATAAAATACAGGCCGCAGCTTTGGCAGAAGGCGGAGCAGACTACATACTAATAGAAACCTCCATTGACTTACAGGAAATGCGAGCCGCATTATTGGCTGCCAAAGAAGTTACTTCCTTACCAGTTATCTGTCAGCTCTCCTTTAGTGAGGACGGCCGCACCGTTACTGGTACATCCCCTCAGGTTGAAGCAATAACCTTGGACGCTATGGGTGCAGATATTATTGGCGTAAACTGCTCTCTTGGACCGGAACAGCTTGTACCTGTAGTAAAGGCATTGGCCGAAAACACCAATAAGCCTATTAGTGTTCAGCCAAATGCCGGAATGCCACAGTTAGTCAACGGAAAAACCACTTTTCCAATGACTCCGGAGGACTTTGGTAATTGGGCACCAAAGCTAATTCAAGCAGGTGCTACTTACATCGGAGGTTGTTGCGGCACAACGCCTGGTCACATCTCTGCCATAAAAAATGCATTAAAGGACGTAGAAGAACCAAAATTTAAACCGTTGCAACGGAGATTAATGCTTACTAGCCGCAGTAAAACAGTAACCGTTGATAAAGAACTCCCTACGGTATTAATCGGCGAACGCATTAATCCTACTGGTCGCAAAAAACTGGCAGCAGAAATAAAGGATGGTTCTTTCCTGTCTGTAAAAAAAGAAGCTATGGATCAGGTAAAGGCCGGTGCCAATCTTCTGGATGTTAACATGGGTGTGGGTGGCATTGATCAGGTTAAGGCCATGAAAAAAGCCATAACAGAAATATCGCAACTTACGGATGCCCCACTGGTTATAGATACCAGTGACGCTGCTGTATTGGAGGCCGGTCTTAGGGCTTATCCAGGACGAGCATTGATCAATTCCGTAAGTGCTGAAAAAGAGCGTCTCAAATCATTCATACCTTTGGCCAAGAAATATGGTGCTGCTATTTTGTGTCTGCCTTTAACAGATGATGGTATCCCTAAAACTCCTGCTGGGCGTCTTGAAGTAATGGATATTATCGTATCAACGGCGAAGGAAGCTGGATTACAAGACGGGGATTTCCTTTTGGATGGTTTAGTTATGACTGTGGCAGCGGATCAGAATGCTTGCAACCAAACATTAGAAACCTTACATTTGTATCGGGAAAAATATGGCTATCCTGCCACAATGGGCCTTAGCAATATCTCCTTTGGTCTTCCGAACCGCCCGCTTATAAATAGTACCTTCTTTGCCATGTGTCTGGCCGCTGGCTTAGACGCACCAATAATGAATCCTTATGATGAATCCATGCAGAATGCCTTGATGGCCAGCATGGCGCTTTTAGGTAAGGATCCTAATGGCAGAGACTTTAGTAAAAATGAAGCTAACCTTAATATTCCAAAGGGTCCAGCTGTAGCTAAACATGTGGAATTATCACCATTGGAAGCTGTGAAACAGGCGGTAATTGAGGGAGATGCCGATTCCATGCCTGAACTAATTGAAAAAGCTCTGGCTACTGGAATTGATCCTAATGAACTTACTGAAAAATGTCTCACAGCCGCCATGAATGATATAGGCGTGGACTTCGGGGCCGGCAGAGTATTTCTTCCACAGGTTTTGCTGTCAGCAGAAGCTATGCGAAGTGCCTTTACTATTTTAAAAGAAAAATATGCAACTACTAGCAGTGGTGATAAGGGCACAGTAATTTTGGCTACTGTAAAAGGTGATGTACACGATCTGGGAAAAAATATTGTGGGTGCATTACTGGAAAATAGCGGTTTTAATCTTATAGATTTAGGGAAAGATGTGCCTGCCGAAGAAATTGTGGCCAGTGCCATAAAAAATGATGCTGATATTGTAGGTCTCTGTGCTTTAATGACCACAACCATGACAGAAATTGATGAGGTTATCCGCCAGTTAAAGGACAGTGGTAATACATCAAAAGTAATTGTTGGTGGTGCTGCCTTAACTCAGGATTATGCCGATGAAGCTGGGGCTGATTATTACGCCCAGGATGCGGTAATAGCATTAAATATTGCCAATGAAATCGTTGGTAAATAATTTAATAAAATGAACATAGTAAAACGGGTATGAGATAAACATCTATCTCATACCCGTTTTTCATCTACCAAAAATGTTTCACGTGAAACATTTTTTTGTTAACTTGCTCTAGATTAACTGTTCTGCCAATCTAATGAATTCTCCACTGATTGGTTTCTTATTGGTAATAGCATCATGCAAATCAATTGCTACAACCTTACCCTGATTAAAACCAAATACCACATCAGACTGGCCTGCAATAAGAGCTAATGCAGCCTTTTCACCCAACTGGCTGGCCTTTACCCGATCCTGGACTGATGGGGATCCGCCACGCTGAATATGACCAAGGACTGAAACTCTCACATCCATATTAGTTTTTTCTTCAATATATTTGCCAATTTCCAAAGAGCTGCCACATCCCTCAGCAACTACAATCAAGGAATAACGACGTCCCTGCTCATATGATTTTAATATTCCCTGACAAATATCATCAAGGTTATACTCTTTTTCCGGAATGAGGATAAACTCTGCTCCACCGGCAATACCAGCCAACATGGCCAACCAACCACAATGACGTCCCATTACTTCAACTACAGCAATACGATTATGAGAAGAAGCTGTATCACGAAGTTTATTTATAGCATCAATAATAGTATTGGCAGCAGTATCAGAACCAATGGTGTAATCCGTCCCCCAAACATCATTATCTATGGTTCCTGGCAAGCCAACAATGGGAACACCTGTTTCTAAGCTTAGCTGAGTTGCTCCACGAAGACTACCGTCTCCACCGATAATTACCAGACCCTCTATACCACGCTTTTTCATATTTTCATAGGCCTGCATTCTACCTTCAGGAGTCATAAAACGCTTACAGCGGGCAGTTCCTAAAATAGTTCCCCCTCGTTGAATGATGTCACTAACACTACGGGAGGTCATCTCTTCCATTTCCTCGTCCAGTAAACCCCGGTATCCATTATAAATTCCCCAAACTTTAACGCCTTCAAATAAAGCTGTACGCACCACCGCACGCACCGCCGCATTCATACCAGGACTATCTCCACCACTTGTCAAAACACCGATACATTTCAACATATCATATACCCCCATGAACATAAATAGTAAATATATTCACATTTGTCAAATACCCTTCCTTGACAAAAAAACATGCTGATGTTACAGTAACCTTGCGGTTTTAATTGCGTTAAACACATACCTAAAGTAATTATAACGCAGTTGTTCAAATTTTGCCACAGGCAAAATATACCTATTAGCGTTTCGTCGAGGCTAAAACATTTCTCGACATAAACCAAGTTTAATTATTTATAAAGGAGTAAAATTAATGCAGGAATTGGAATTAAAGTATGGTTGTAACCCAAATCAGAAACCGGCCAAGGTATTTATGGAAAAAGGCGACCTGCCTTTTACAGTTTTAAATGGCAAGCCAGGTTATATTAATTTACTGGATGCCATGAATAGCTGGCAACTGGTAAAGGAATTAAAAAAAGCTACAGGACTTCCAGCAGCAGCATCTTTCAAACATGTAAGTCCAGCTGGTGCAGCTGTTGCCGTACCACTTTCCGACCTTCTCCAAAAGGTATATTTTGTAGAAGGCATCGAGCTTTCACCAATTGCTACTGCCTATATAAGAGCCAGAGGTGCTGACCGCATGTCATCCTACGGAGATTTTGTAGCTTTATCTGATGAGTGTGATGCCCAGACCGCTTCTTTTTTGGCTAGAGAAGTATCTGATGGTATAATTGCCCCTTCATACTCCAAAGAGGCCTTGGAAATATTAAAAAACAAGCGCAAGGGAACTTATCTTGTATTACAGATGAACAATGATTACAATCCAGCCCCGTTAGAACACAAGGATGTCTTTGGGGTGACCTTTGAGCAACAGCGTAATGACGTTGAAATTACCGACGATTGCTTAAAAGATATCCCAACGAAATCCAAGGATTTTTCCCCAGAAGCAAAGCGTGATTTACTCATTGCATTAATTACTCTTAAATATACTCAATCCAATTCCGTATGCTATGCCAAAGGTGGTCAGGCAATTGGTATCGGTGCTGGTCAGCAATCCAGAGTTCATTGCACCCGCTTGGCTGGAAATAAGGCCGATGTTTGGCATCTGAGACAACACCCGAAAGTACTGGCATTACCATTTAAGGATGAGGTTAGACGCCCTGATCGGGACAATGCCATTGATGTATATATCTCTGAAGAATGGGAAGATTTACTGGAGACCGATGACTGGCAACGGGTATTTACTCATAAGCCTGCCCCACTTACCAGAGAAGAGAAAAAAGAATATTTAAAAACTATTTCTGGAGTATCTCTTGGCTCTGATGCTTTCTTCCCATTTGGTGATAATGTTGAACGTGCTCACAAGAGTGGTGTTCAATATATAGCCCAGTCCGGTGGTTCAATCCGTGATGACAATGTAATTGAAACTGCTGACAAGTATGACATTACTATGGCCTTTACCCATATAAGATTATTCCATCATTAATTAATCAATAAATAAACTCCTGTTAGGCTTTTAACAAGTGCTCTAACAGGAGTTTTTCATACTTATCCACAGATTTATTAACATATTCACAAATTTGTTCGGTTTATTTGTGGATAGTACCTTTATTTTTGTTGATAATTAGGTAATTGATATATGGAAAACATCCTCCAGCATATCCGTAAACTGTTTAATAGTTCCATCACCCTTCTTTTTACCATATTCCTTCACTACTCCATGGTATATGGTATCTTCAACGCTTTCCGGTACAAGTCCTTCCCAACCATTAGGTGCATATTTTCGCTGCTTGATATTGTTTTCTGGTCTTCCAGAAACTTCAATTTCACACAAAAATTGTATACGCTTATTCGCCGGATCAATCAAATAGTGCTCCAAATAATAATTATCATACTCGTCACTGGCAATATATGCATCAGTAGCATCAAATTTATAAGGAATCATCTTTATCCAGGCGTCAATTACATAAGTATCAGCTGTATAAGGTTTTCTGATCCAGCCAGAATCCTTTCTATCCAAAAGATATACAAATGATTCATCTTCAGCAAATTTGATAAACCTTAATTCCTTATCTTCTTGATTATCTTGTTCTTCTGAATTTGCTTGCGCGGATTTAGGATCTCCATTTCCCGAATCATTGGCAAAAACCACTGAAAAGCTACATAGCATCACAATAAATGTAAGAAGTATTACTATTTTTTTCTTCATGAATTTCACATCCTCGTATGAATCACTGAAAACAAAACACTATCTGTCCACCTATAAAAATTCTCTAAAAATATCTAAAATCCTTTATTACAGCAATGGATTTTTGTCCGGAGTACCTGCCTTTCTCGGATAGGCTTTTGGGGTACTCTTTTCTTTTTTTATGTAGATAACTGCCCGTTTATCATCCAGATCTGGAAGCCTGATTTCCACACAATCAGGAGTACTGCCCCCTAAAATGGACACTGCCTTTTTCCCATCTTGAGTTTCCTGGGCGTATTTCATTCCCTTTAACGCTGCAAAGGTTCCATTAATTTTCACAAAAGGAAGACAATACTCTGCCAACACAGACAATCTGGCCACTGCCCGAGAAACAACCAAATCAAACTGCTCCCTGAGCTCCTTGTTACGGGCGCCTTCCTCGGCTCTGGCATGGATACACTCCACATTTTTTAGCCCCAATTCATCAACTACTGTCCTGAGAAAAACAATTCGTTTATTGAGGGAATCCAATAAAGTAAGCTTAATGCCCGGCTTAAAGATCTTCAGGGGAATTCCTGGAAATCCTGCACCAGTTCCCACATCTATAACCTTTATATTTTCGTCGAATAGTTCCTCATTCCAGCATGACAAAGAATCAATCATATGCTTATGTTCAGGTTGCATATACATTGCATGGCGAAGATGATAAAGCCACAGAAAAAATAAAAGAGCGTGAGTATCGGCCTTTTAGAAGCATAAAGGATGGTTACCCGCGCTATATCATTTCGTTAGACAAGTAT
>CACZYN010000022.1:13625-26835 GCA_902785445.1 uncultured Anaerovibrio sp. | reverse complement strand
AAAGAATTTTTTTTTTTTTTTTAGTTAAGCGGGAAGATATTGGGGCAGTGTTTTTTGTAACACAGCGGCCGGATTATCCATTACCAGCCACAAGCTATTGTATTCAGGACCGTTTAGGGTTAGGAACGGACATCATGGCCTTTGATGTAAACTGCAGTTGTCCGGGATTTGTATATGGAATACATATTGCAGCTTCCATGCTGTCGAATCTTGGCAAGAAGGTTTTGTTGTGTTGCGGTGATGTAACCTCCAATCCAGAGGATACTAATCCTACGGATACGGCTTTTATGACTATAATGGGTGATGCTGCCAGTGTCGCTATACTGGGACGTACAGCAGAATCTGCTAAAAAAAAGATTTACTACAATATTGATAGCTATGGTGACAGGTTCAAGAAGCTTTATGAGCCCCGTGGCGCGGCCAGAGAAAGAAAGCGGACCACTGCTGATGGGGAAAGAATTATTGAACCGGAAAATTATACTATCATGGATGGAATGGCTATTACGGATTTTACCTTGAAAGAAGTTCCGGATAATATTATGGCTTTGCTGAAATATGCGGAATTAAGTAAAGATGATGTGGATATCGCATTGGTGCATCAGGCCAATGGTTTGATTGTGAATTCCTTGGCGGAAAAGCTGGGTATGTCATCAGAGGTGATGCCATTCAAGTGTGCCAACATAGGCAATACGGATATGGCATCTATACCTACAGCTATGACGGAATTGAAAAAAGATGGGGCAGATTATACTAAATATCACAAAGCACTGCTTTCTGGCTTTGGAGCTGGATTATCAGTAGCCTCCATGATAATGGATTTGAGTGATATCAACATATTGCCAACCAATGAAATTTAACTTGACTAAAAGGAGTTTTTATTTATGAATGAACAGGAATTTATTGAAAAGTTGACTGATGTTATGGATACGGAAGAGGAATTGCAGATGGACTCTGTTTTGGAAGAAATTGAGGAATGGGATTCTTTGAGTTATGTTTCCTTTCTGGCATTGTGCTCTAAGGTGGCCAAGACTCATGTAGAGCCACAAGAGGTGCGTGATGCCAAGGTCGTGCGCGATTTGTATCAGCTTATCAATCGCTGATAGATTGGAATTATAAATATATGTGCGAATTTCACAGGTTTCCCATGAAATATGTGGCATCAAATATGTATCTTATGATTGAAGGAGATACTGCCTTGCTGATTGATCCTAGCCGCTCTGATGAGGTTATGACCAAATTGAAAGAGACGGGAATTCGGGAACTGATTATTCTTTTGACCCATGAACATTTTGACCATGTGTCTGGTGTAAATTGGTATAAGAATGCTTTTGATACAAGGGTGATATGCCACAGGGATTGTGCTGAATATATTGCGGATCCAAGCAACAATGTTCCGTGGACATTTTATGCCTTGATGTCCCCGGAGGCCCAGGGGCATGAGAAGGAGGCGGAGGCCTTTTGTGATGCTTTGCCTACGGATGCCATTGAGGCAGATGTGGTTTTTGATGACAGCTATGATTTCCAGTGGGGAGATCACAAGCTTCATTTATCCTCGAGGCCGGGACATTCTGCGGGCAGTATGGTTATTGAGTTTGATGATAAGTATTTGTTTTCCGGTGATTATTTAATTTTGGATTTGCCTGTATTGCTTAGATTACCAGGTGGTTCCAAAAAGGATTATAAAAAATATACTCTTCCCTATTTGCTGTCGGTGGGGGAGCAGTTCGAAATCATGCCGGGACACGGGGAGCCATATTCAGCCCAAGGCTTGAAATATGAGAATGATATATTTACCCTACGCTAACGGGTGATAAGTCTCATTTTACAAAATCTTAAGGATGGGTAAATAATGAAGGATGTAAAGTTTCAATTTGAAAATAAGAATTTTGTGGTAGTGGGTGCTTCATCTGGTATGGGGCGGCATATTACCCTGGATTTGGCTAGGGCAGGAGCTCATGTATTGGCTGTTGCGCGTAATGAGGAAAGATTGCAAGAAGTGCAGAAGTCGTTCCCTGACCTGATTGAAGTACAAACTTTGGATGTGCTTGAGGCAGGTCCGGAGGATTGGGATCGTGTTTTGGGTGAATTTGTCGAAAAGCATGGGAAAGTTAACGGCGGTGTATATACTGCTGGCATCACTGGCATGACAGCTCTTAGAATGTATGATGATGATTTGGCACATCGTATCCTGGATACTAGTTTTTGGGGTATGGTGCGTTTTATACAAGGTATGGCCAAGAAAAAATATGCTGCTAAAGGATCGTCATATGTGGTATTTGCCTCTACTGCAGCTCATTACGGTAACAGAGGACAATTTGCTTATACGGCAGCCAAGGGGGCTGTTTTATCATTTGTTCGTGCTACTGCCAAAGAGATATGTCGTTCACAACATAGAATCAATAGCATTAGTCCTGGTTGGGTGGAAACAAATATGACGCAAGAGGCCGCAAAGGTTGATAGTATCATACAGACTGAGCATGTTTTTCAGAGGTATATATTAGGTACTGGCCAGCCAGAGGACGTAAGCGGTGCGGTTTTGTTTCTTTTGAGTGATGCGGCTCGTTGGATTACGGGAACTGACCTTTTGGTAGATGGTGGAAGTTTGCTGGGGACGGATTGATATTATGAAAGTAAAACTATCAAACTTAAAAATATCCCATATAGCATCTGGCTTGCCAAAGCATAGTATCGATATTTCCGAGTATGAAAAATTCTTCAACGAAAAGGAAGTAAAACGCATAAAAAAATCCACTGGTGTGGAATCGGTCCATGTGGCCGATGAGTCCATGTGCACCTCGGATTATGGGGTGATTTTGGCGAAGCGGCTGATGCAGGAAAGTGGTTTTACTGGCGACGATTTCGAGGGGATTGTTTTTATATCCCAGACGCCGGATTATCGGGTGCCAGCCACCAGTGTAATATTGCAGGACAGGCTGGGATTACCTCAGTCTGCGGTGGCCTTTGATATTAACTATGGTTGTTCTGGTTATGTTTATGGTCTGTATCAGGCGGCACTGTTGGTATCATCTGGCAGTTGCCGGAGGGTTCTGGTGTTTACGGGGGATACCCAGCTTCGAATGATTCATGAGCAGGACAGGGGCAACCGTATGGTATTGGGGGATGGCTTTGCGGTCACCGTGGTAGAGCGTGGACCGCAGACCATGTGCTTTAATATTCATTCTGATGGCAGTGGTTACCAGTATATCTTTATGGAGGCCGGTGGTTGGCGTTTGCCAAAGTCAGCAGAAACCGAACAACCAGTTATGGATAAGAATGGACATCCCCGTTGGCCGGAATACACCTATATGGACGGCTTGGAGATTATGAATTTTGCACTAAGCCAGGTGCCACCAATGGTGAAGGATACATTGGAGTATGCCGGTTGGCAGCTGGATGAAGTGGGAACCTTTGCCATGCACCAGGCCAATCAATTGATTTTGGAGTTTTTGGCCAAGCGGATTGGTGTATCACTGGATAGAATGCCCATAGAGTTGAAGCATATGGGGAACACGGTTTCAGCATCAGTGCCACTGATGCTGTCCAAAGCTCATAAGAAATTGGTGGCGAGAAAAGGCCTTTCCAAGGTACTGATTTGCGGCTTTGGTGTGGGATTATCCTGGGGTGCACTAACGGCGGATTTGTCTGATACAGTGATTTACGATACATGGGAGCTTTAGGCTTCGTTTTTTGGGAGGAATATATATGACTAATATGGAAAAGTATAAGGAAGCTTTTAAAGAGGCTTTGGAAATAGATGACAGCGCATTGACTGATGAACTTGCTTTTGACAGTATTCCAGAATGGGATTCGGTGGGGCATATGCGGTTGATGGCTTCCATCGAGGATGCCTTTGATATCATGTTTGAGACGGAAGATATTATGGATTTTGGTACCTTTGGCAAGGGCAAGGAAATTTTGCAGAAATATGATGTAGAGCTTTGATTGAGGCTGCGTAAGATGATTTTTGACCAGTTGGAAAAATTCGGTGATGCAACGGCACTTATTGAAGAGTCGGGCAAGGTATGGACCTTCGCCCAGTTGGTGGCAGAGGCTGATAATATTGCTGGATATATGGAAAAGCGCAGTGTAGCTTTTTTGTTGTGCTGTAATTCTGCATCGGCGGTAACGGCTTATGTGGGGGCACTGCGACATGGTGTGGTGCCTTTGCTGCTTAACGGGGAAGTACAGGATGACCTTTTGGAACATTTGCTGACAACATATCATCCAAAGTATCTGTGGATGGAGGTTGGACGTAAGTCCGGTAACGGCACAGTATTGTATTCAGATGGGAATTATCAGCTGTGGGATACCAGGGCAGAAATATATCCTATTCACGATGAGTTAGCAGTTTTGTTGTCAACCTCTGGTAGTACCGGCAGCCCTAAGCTTGTTCGCCAGTCTTATCAGAATATAATGGTCAATACATTATCCATTGTGAAGTATTTGTCCTTGACTTCCAAAGACAGGGCTATTACTACAATGCCTATGTATTATACATACGGTCTTTCAATCATTCAGACCCAGCTGTTTGCGGGCGGCAGTATAGTGCTTACTGAGGCTTCAATGTTTGCCCGTGTATTTTGGGAGCTGTTAAAGCAGCATGAGGTTACCAATTTTGGCGGGGTGCCTTATACCTATGAAATGCTCAAACGGATGCGGTTTGGCCGGATGGATTTGCCATCATTGCGCTTTATTACCCAGGCTGGAGGCAAGCTGGCGGCCGGTCTTTCGGCTGAGTTTGCCGAAGTGTGTGCTGAAAAGGGGATTGAATTCATTACTATGTATGGCGCATGTGAGGCCACAGCCAGAATGGCTTATCTTCCATGGGAATATGCTCAGGAAAAGGCCGGAAGCATTGGGATTGCTGTACCAGAGGGACGGCTGGCCTTGACGGATGACAGTGGGTCAGAGATAACGACTTCGGATATTGATGGCGAACTAATTTATTACGGAGATAATGTAACCCTTGGCTATGCTGAGTGTCAGGATGACCTTAGCAAAGGTGATGAGAATCATGGAGTGCTTCATACTGGGGATATCGCACGCCGGGATGGTGACGGCTTTTATTATATTACTGGACGAAAGAAGCGGTTCCTTAAATTGTTTGGCAATCGTGTGAGTTTGGATGCGGTGGAGGCATATCTCAAAAGTCAGGGTTATCTTTCTTGTGCTTGTGCCGGTGTCGATGATAAGCTGGTGGTCTACACCACGGAGGATATAAATTCCAAGGAATTGTGCCTGAGTTTGAGTGAATTTACCCATTTGCACAGTTCTGCCTTTGCGGTGGTGCAGGTGGAGGAAATACCCCGTAATTCATCGGGTAAGATACTATATGATAGATTGAAGGGGCTGGGCGTGTGAAATACCAAATGGCGGCTAAGGAATTGCATAATATAGAGGAATGGATGGCTTTCCAGGTGAAACCGTCCAAAGTTGTAGTTGATTCCGATGCCAAGGAAATAGCGGAATTATTGCGAAATGAGGGTTATTTTATGGTTGACCGCACCATAAAGGCTACCATTAGTGTAAAAAAAGACAGGGATTTTTCCCGGCTGTGTAGAATACCTTTAGAGAGGATAGATAAGCTGGAAAAACGCATTTATGAAATAGCGAAGCAGGCTTTTTTGCCTGATTCGCGTTTTTTTGATAGGACGAGTACCTCTGATGATGAAAAAAGAGATGCTATATGCGCATTTGTGGATGGAATGAAATCTTTCTATATTTGCCGCTTTAAGGGAGAAATTGCCGGATTTTTGGAGGTCGTGCCAGATGGGGAAAAGCAGGATCAAGCCATCATTCGCTTGGCAGCGGTGGACGAAAAGTATCGGGTAGCCGGAGTGGCGACTTCATTATACGCAGGTGCAGTGGAAAAGTGTCGGGAAGAAGGCATAAATAAACTCTGGGGACGGATTTCCAGCCGCAATATGCCGGTGATGAATTTATACGCTTCTCTGGGAGCGGCTTTTTCCCAGCCTTTGGACGTGTACGTTAGGAGATGAGGATATGCTGGACAGTCATGCACCATATCTTAAATATGAGCCTTATTCCATGAAGGCGAAGGAAAAAAGCCAGTTTATGGTTAAGTGTTTGAAAGAATTGACCACCCACCATATAAATAATTGTTCGGAGTATACCCGTATTTTGCAGGCATTGGGTTATAATGACGAGGGGATTGAGGAATTGGCAGATTTTCCCTTTATACCAGTACAGCTTTTTAAAGAATTTGAGCTTCTGAGCGTGCCACGGGAGTCAGTTGTAAAGACTATGAAATCCTCCGGTACAACAGGCCAGACCAGATCACAGGTGTTTTTGGATAGGGCTACTGCCATGGCCCAATCGAAATGTTTGGCGAATATAATGGCTTCGTATATTGGCAAGAAGCGCCTTCCTATGATAATCCTTGACACGGAATTGGCCAAGAAGGATCCGCGAATGTTTTCGGCCCGCGGAGCAGGGATTATTGGCTTTTCCATGTTTGGCAGGGACGTTTTTTTTGCATTGGATGAGGATATGCAATTGCGGGAGGCGGAGCTGAAGGATTATTTGGCCAAGCATCAGAGGGAACGGATTATTTTATTTGGCTATACTTATATGATTTGGCAATATGTAGTAAAGAGTTTGCGGTCCAGTGGCAAATCATTGGAAATCCCTGAGGGAGTTTTGTTCCATATTGGTGGTTGGAAAAAGCTTCAGGCTGAGCGGGTAAGTACAAAAGTATATAATGAAGCTGTACGGAGTGTGTGCGGTAATTTGCATATCCATAACTATTATGGTATGGCCGAACAGTTGGGCTCGGTTTTTGTGGAGTGTGAAGAAGGACATATGCACTGTTCAGTTTTTTCGGATATTTTGATTCGTAATCCCCGAGATTTTAGCAGTTGTAAAATCGACGAGGAGGGATTGGTTGAGCTGTTGTCTATACTGCCTTCCAGCTACCCAGGGCACATTCTTTTGACCGAAGACTGGGGAAAAATATTGGGTGAGGATGATTGCCCATGTGGTCGAAAAGGAAAATACTTTGAACTTTTGGGGCGAATAAGTAAGGCGGAAATCAGGGGGTGCAGTGATACCTATGGGCAGTGAGTTGATCTATTTGGCGGGAGAGGAAATTCATGAAGGTAAGCCATTGCCACCATATAGTGATATAGTGTGCCGCTTTTTGGATGATTTTTCCGCGGAAATTTTACATGATGAGGATTGCAAGGCTTATCCGGATATTGTTGCAGTGGGCTTTTGGGCACGAAGAGGAAATATTAAGCGGCTTAAATCCTGCTTGGGACAGGAAGCTTTGCGGATAGGTCGTGGACTGGCCTTTCACATAACACCATCCAATATTCCGGTGCAGTTTATTTTTTCCTATATGTTTGGATTATTGGCCGGGAATGCCAATATTGTGCGTGTGGCCAGCAAGGATTATCCCCAGATAAAGCTGTTGTGTACTGTTTTGGATAGGGTGCTTGCAAGGGAGGAATATCAGGTTATTCGCTCCATGACGGCTATTGTGCGTTATCCCAGGGAGAGTATATGGACAAAGGAGTTTTCGGCCCAGTGCCAGGTTCGGCTTATTTGGGGCGGAGATGAAACTATTCGTAATATCAGAGAATGTCCCTTGCCACCTCGGGCGGTGGAATTAACCTTTGCTGATCGTTACTCGGTGGCCCTGCTGAATGCTGGTGCTGTTGCAGATGCTGAAGAACAGAGTGTGCAGCGCCTGGCCCAGGACTTTTATAATGATACTTTTTTGATGGATCAGAATGCCTGCTCGTCACCTCAACTGATATTGTGGCAGGGGGATGAGAAAAAACTCGAAGGGGGTAAGGAGCGTTTTTGGCTGGCAGTAAAAAAGATGGCCGAAGGTCGGTATGATTTTCCACCTATTAAAGCTACCAGCAAGTATTCGCTGTTTTGCAGCAATGCAGTAAGATTTGAACAGACTGGCAATCTTGTGTCCGAAGATAATTTGCTCTATCGTGTGCCTTTAAAAAATATTTCTGATGATTTGACAGAACTTAGGGGAAGCTTTGGCCTGTTTTATGAGTATGAAGTGAAAGATTTAAAAGAATTGGGTACTATAATGAATGGAAAAATGCAAACTGTGACTTATTATGGTATTGATCCTAAAGCTTTGGCCAGTATGGTGTTGGAGAATGGTTGGCTGGGGATTGATCGTTTGGTGCCAATCGGCAAGGCGTTGGATTTGGATGTTATTTGGGATGGCTATGATATTGTTGAAGAGATGACGAGAATAGTGGATGTGAGGTGAGGGAACCGTGTTGTTAAAAGGGAAAAATGCTGTTATAACCGGTTGCAGCCGTGGTATTGGCAAGGCCATTTTGACGGCCTTTGCCCAAAATGGGGCTAATGTATTTGCCTGTGTACGAAATTTGACTGAAACACTGGCGCAGGAGTTTGAGTCTCTTGCCAATGAATATTCGGTGGAAATTAGACCTGTTGTGTTTGATATTTGCGATGAGGCTGGGGTAAAAAAGGCTGTAACTGACATCCGTAAAGCCCACTGTTCTATTGATGTTCTGGTCAATAATGCCGGAGCTCTTTCAGAAAATACATTGTTTCAGATGACTCCCATTGATAATATGAGAAATCTATTTGAAGTAAATTTTTTTTCACAGATGCGGCTGGTGCAGTATGTTTCCCGCTTAATGCAGAGAAATGAGCATGGGGGCAGTATTGTACAGATAGCATCAATGTCTGGCCTGGATGGTGCGCCGGGACAGCTGGAATATGTCAGCAGCAAGGCCGCCATGGTTGGTGCAACGAAGACTTTGGCCAGAGAATTTGGCGGTAATGACATTCGGGTAAATGCTATTGCACCTGGTATTATTGAAACCGAGATGGGAAAAGCGATGGATGAAGCTCTGGCCAAGGATTTAATTGATCATTCGGCTCTGGCCCGATGGGGTAAGCCCGAAGAAGTGGCCAATACGGCAGTTTTTCTGGCTTCGGATATGTCCAGTTATATTACCGGTCAGGTAATTCGTGTGGATGGGGGGATTAAGATTGGCAGCCGTAAATTTGGATAAAATAAAATCCCTGGCGGAAAGAATACGCGTTGAGACAATAAAGACAGGATATGGTGCCGGTCGGAAAGGGGCTCACTTTGGGGGGGCTCTTTCCTGTATTGAATTGCTGGCTTGCTTATATGGTGGAATTATGGATATAGATGTCAACAATCCTACCAAGGAACCACGGGATGTGTTTCTGCTAAGCAAGGGGCATGCGTCAGTATCCTTTTATGCGGCTTTGGCCTGTGCTGGTTATTTTCCCATGACGGATTTGCAGGAATTCGAGGCTGATGGTTCAGAGCTGTCTGCCCATCCCATTATGAATGAAGCCAAAGGAGTTGAGCTTTCCACTGGCAGTCTGGGAATGGGGATAGGTACTGGCATCGGCATGGCATTGGGATATCGGCGGAAGGGCTATGATAATCACGTTTTCGTCTTGATGGGGGATGGGGAATGTGATGAGGGGGCTGTATGGGAAGGATCTATGGCAGCGGCTTCCTTTGGTCTGGATTCCCTTGTTGTCATTGTGGACAAAAATTCTATACAGAGCGATGGTACCACCAAGGAAATTATGGATTTGCTGGATTTGGGAGAGAAATTTGCCAGCTTTGGCTTTGATGTGCGGGAAATTGATGGTCATGATACAGAAAAAATCTGTCATACTTTTTCCGAGCTTTTGGAACTGAGAAATGGAAAACCTAAGGTGGTAATAGCTAATACCATAAAGGGAAAGGGTATCAGTTTTATGGAGAATAAGCCTGAGTGGCATCATAGCGCTCTTTCAGAAAAACAGTACAAGGAGGCTATGCAGGAACTGGGACAGGAGGTGTCCGAGTGATGGTGGATCGGAAAGTACTACGCACCTATTCTATGCTGGGAGCACAGGGGGCTTTTTTTGCCCGCCTGACAGAGTTGGCGGCTGAAAAAGATGATTTTGCCGTATTGGCGGCCGACTTGGCCCAGTCCAGCGGTATAGGCAAGTTTATGCGGGATTGTCCAAATCAGTTTTATAATGTGGGCATTGCTGAACAGAATATGGTAAATATTGCCGCCGGGCTGGCCAAAACGGGCTTTCGTGTTTTTGCTGCCACATTTGCCAATTTTATTACTATGCGTAGCTGTGAGCAGGTGCGGGTAAACATGGGCTACATGAAATTGCCGGTGAAGCTGGTGGGCTCCCGGGCTGGTATTATAAATGGGCATCTTGGCAATTCTCATTTTTGTTTTGAGGATATAGCATTGATGCGGGCTATACCAAATCTGGTTGTTGTATCACCAGTCGATGCCTTTGAGGCAGTGAAGGTGGCCGAGGCGGCTACTGAATCTGATAAGCCGATGTATATTCGCTTAACCGGTAAGGTAAATACGCCGATGATATACAAAGAGGATTATGATTTTCAGCTGGGCAAGGCGGTCACTATAAAAGAAGGTACAGAGGCAGTTATTTTTACTACCGGTACTATTGCGGCTAATGGATTAAAGGCGGCCAAGCTTTTGGATGAAGCGGGAATCAGCACGGCAGTAGTAAATATACATACTATTAAGCCTCTGGATTGTGAAATACTGGAGTCTTACGCTAAAACCGCCAAACTGTGGGTTTCATTGGAGGAGCATAATGTTGTGGGGGGACTAGGCAGTGCCATTGCTGAGTTTAAGGCAACATTGAAACAGTCACCGCCACAGTTGTTCCTGGGATTGCCAGATGCCTACGGTAAAGCTGGGGAATATGAGTGGATGTTGGAAGAGAATGGTCTTTCGGCCCAAAAGATTTTTGAGCGAATAAGGGATTTATATGCTGTACAGCTTTGATATTTTTGACACATTGATTACCAGACGAACTGCCACTCCGGCGGGGATATTTGCCATTATGCAGCATCGTTTGCAAAATGAGGCGGAATATGGGGAAATATCTGCCGAAATCCGCAGCAGATTTTATGATTTGCGGGTTGGGGCGGAGTCTTTGGCGTGCAATTATTACCGTGGTGTCAATGTGGAGGATGTCACCCTGCCGGAAATATATAAGGCCATGTCCACCACTGGTGAACTGAATGAGCGTGATATAGAAAAGCTGATGGCCCTGGAAAAGGAAACTGAACTTCAAAATTTAGTGGGCATAGAGGAAAATATCGCCAAGGTAAGGAAGCTGTGTGCACAAGGAAATAGGGTAATCCTAATAGAGAACTCTTATTGGGATGAGGCTGTTATACGGGCTTTGCTGGAAAAAGCTGACAGCATTTTTTCGGAGATTCCTCTATATATTTCTTCTGCCTGGCGGAAAAGCAAAAGCTCCGGCAAGCTGTACGAGGTGGTCAGGTTTAAGGAGAAGATTGCCTATAATGAATGGATTCATGTAGGTGATGATAGGAGTGCTGATGCTACGATACCTAAATGGTTGGGGATTCAAGCAGAGCAATATAGTTTCCCGCCATTATGGGGAGTGGAAGAACGTTATTTAGATAAATCCGCTGATGATGTATCTGCCCAGTTGGCAATCGGTACCGCCAGAAATCTTCGCCTGCAGCATAAGGATTGGTGTAATCCGGCTGTTGTGGGGGCATCAATAGGTGGGGCGATTCTTTTTCCTTATGTTAATTGGGTGCTTCGTCGCAGTGAGGAAATGGGTGTACACAGGCTGTATTTCATTGCCAGAGATGGATATATCCTGAAGCAAATTGCTGATGAAATCATAAAAAAAGACAATTTGCCTATAGAAACCCATTACATTTATGGTTCGCGCCGGACTTGGCGCATGGCTGGCTATGATGGAAGCGAAGCTCAGCTAAGGAGGCTGCTGAATATTACCAAGCCGTGGGTAGCTTCTAAGGCCAGAAAAATCGCCGACATAGCTGATGTTTTGGAAATATCTGTGGATGACATTAAGCCGTTCCTGCCTGAGTACTGGCCGGATATGGATCACTTGCTGTATTCGGAAACCTTTAACTGGCTGGGAAGGCATTTATCCAACCAGCCTGAATTTCGTGAATTCCTAAAAAATCACCATAAGGATAAACGCAAATTAGCCTTGGATTATCTTTGTCAGGAGGTAGGTTTTGGCAAGGATGATTTCGCATTTGTGGAACTGGTGGGAACAGGCTTTACCTCGGAATGTATGGTGGAAATTATCCATGATACCTACGAAAAGCCGGTAAAGATTTTCTACTATAATCTGTTTGGGGATGGCATAGAGGGCAAGGCCAAGTATTATAATTTTCAGCCCAAGGTTTTGGCCCACAGTATGCTGCTGGAGCTCCTTTGTCGGGCCCTGCATGGCCAGACTGTGGCCTATAGGCAGGACAATGCCAATATTGTCCCTGTAAGGGTTAATGATGAAAAAGAAAAGAGCATATTAACGGATTATGGATATGATGAATATTTATCTGCCGTGGGTGCTTTTACAAGCTCATACATAGATTGCTATAGACAGTATCATTTGGAGCCTTCGGATAAGATGTCATATTTTTATCTGGATGATATAGGAGAAGCACCTGATGAAAATGCACTGGAATTTTTCGCGGATATGCCTTTTGAGGATACCGGTTATTCAGATAAAATAAAAAAATTTGCCCCTGTATTGACTGGCACGGATATTAGAAATTTATTTCTTTTAAACCCGGATTTTTCCCAATATAAAGGTTCTGACATACATTATTCCCTGTTGCGGTGCAATGACTGGGAAAAAAATAAAATTGCGTGGTACCAAAGAAATCGTGGAAAAATCATAAAAAGATATAAACAGCTGTGGGGAAAAGATTTACTGCCACCAGAGGATATTTATGCTGCTTTTCGGGGATTTCCGTACAGAGCTGCCGGTGAAAACATTGTAATATATGGTGCCGGTGTATTGGGGCACAGAATGTATAACACGGCTGTGAAAATGGGCTGTAATATTGTGGGCTGGCTGGACAAGAACTATGAAAAGCTAAAAGAAAAAGGCACTCCGGCCACGGGAACAATTGATAACTTGTGCGATTATGAGTTCGATGCGGTATGGATTGCCGTGTATAATCCGTGGGTAGCTGGTGAAGTCAAGGAGGAAATGCTAAATAATGGCATTCCGGAGGAAAAGATAATGTACTTCGGAAAATGGGCATTATAATTTTTAGCGGGAGCAATTGTGAAAGATAATCTGCTATGTTAAAGAGGACAGAGATATGAATTATGTGGACAAAGATATATTAGAGTATATA
>CACZYN010000022.1:0-13573 GCA_902785445.1 uncultured Anaerovibrio sp. | reverse complement strand
TATCGTTTTGAGGTTTTCGAACAGCTTGCAGATTATCGTCAAGGTCTCTTAGGATGGTATGATTTTTCCTCCGAAGGTACGCTTTTGGAATTTGGAGCAGAGTTTGGTGCATTGACGGAGCTGTTTTGCAGGAAGTGTCAGAAGGTCGTAGCTGTAGAGAAAAGTGATATTAGGGCTGAGGGGATAAGGCTTCGTTGCAAAGATGCTACCGGACTAACTGTGGTGGAAAAAGACTGGCGGGAGTACATACGAGAGCTGGATGAAAAATTTGATTATATTGTGCTCGCAGGAGGTTTGGAGCAAGTAGGGCACGATTTCTCATTATCTGATGATAATATGTTTGGTCCTGGTGCTGTAATAAAGCTTTTATTGCAGCATTTAAATCCTGGAGGCAAGCTGTTTATAGCAGTGGATAACAGGTTGGGCCTCAGGTATTTTTGTGGTGAAAAGGATAAGAATGCTGATCGCCCATTTGCTGGTATCAATCGTACTTGGCAGAGAAGTGGGATACAGTCTTTTTCGAGACAGGAACTACTTGAGCTGGCCGAAGCTGCCGGAGCTTCTGGCATAAAGTGTTATTATCCATTGCCAGATTGGCATTTACCTCAGCTTATATATACGGATGAATACTTACCAGAGGACAATCTCAATGAACGGCTGATGATTTACCACCCTGATAACAGGACACTGGTGGTAGATGAAAGCAAGCTGTACAGTGATATTGTAAAAGGAGAAGTTTTTCCTTTCTTTGCCAATTCTTTTTTGTTGGAACTGGCTAATGAAGGTGATGCGCTTTCAAAGGTTGTTTATGCTGCTCTTTCTACTGACAGGGGGAGGGATAAGGCATTCGCTACGGTTTTATATTCCGATGGTAAAGCCGTTAAGAAACCAATTTTTCCGCAAGGAGAGCCATATGCACAAAGCTTAATTGAAAAAACTGCTTATCTGAATGATCGTGGGATACCAGTATTGTCTGGAAAATGGCAAAATGGGCAGATAGAAATGCAGCGAATAAGTGCGCCTATGCTGTCGGTTTTTCTTAAGGATGTTGTACGGAACAAATCGGAACTATTTCTTAGAATTTTTGATGATTTATGGCAGTATATACTGCAATCATCAGATACCGTGAACATAAAAGAATGCTCTATGGTTGCTTGCAAGGAATTACCGGCTGAGCCATGGGAGCCTATCCTTGAAAAAGCCAGCTTGGAACTGATACCCCTAAATTCTTTTTATGGAGAAAATGGTATTCTGTTTTTTGACCAGGAGTATGTGCGGGAAAAATATCCAGCCAAGTATGTGATTTTTAGGGCTATTCACTACACATATGCATTTACGCCAGAAAGTGAAGAGTATCTTCCTCGCTGTGAATTGATGAAGCGGTATGGTATTACGGATAAGATGTGGCAGGCCTTTGTTGAAGAGGAAGACAAAGTATTTTTGTCAGAGGTGCGTCAGCATAATATTTATAATCATTTTTACAGATGGATGCAAGTGGATGAAGCACAGATGCGACGCAATAGTTTGATCTTGGGATTGGATGAGGAATATAGCCCTGAGTATGTTGTTTCCGATAAGATGCAGAAAATATGGGAAGTACAGTATGGTCTTTTGGGAGCATTTCAAGAGTTTTGTCAGGAGCATGGGCTGAGATATTATGTGTTCTTCGGCACATTGTTGGGAGCAGTGCGGCATCATGGCTTCATTCCTTGGGATGATGATGTGGATGTGGTAATGCCACGTGCGGATTATGATCGGCTTGTGGAATTAGGAGGGGCTTTTCCAGAACCGTATTTTCTCCAGACGATGGAGAATGATCCTGACACCTTCTATGGTGGCTATGTCCGGCTACGCAATGATGATACAACCGGCATAGGCCGGGATGATTTTTGTCATGATTGTCACCTGGGGATCTGGATGGATATTATGCCTTTGGATTTTTGTTCTTCGGACAGGAAAAAGGTCAAAAAAAAGGCGGATAGTATACATTTATGGCAAAATTTGCTTTATGCTAAAGTGTATGGCGAATCGAGGCGACACATTCCTTATGGATTGAAGGCATTGCACTCTGTGGTGGCTAAAATATTGCCTCATAGTTGGTTGTGTAGAAGATTGCAAGTGGCACTGCACAGTGAATTACAAAGTGATTCGAATTATTTTGCAACCTTTACTAATGGCACTATGCCTGGAATTTACGAGAAAGATTTTTTTGGTGAAGGTACAATGTTGACTTTTGGACCTTTGCTGGTAAGGGCACCAAAAGAGTATAAAAAATGTTTGCAGTTGACAGCAGGGCGTGATTTTATGAAATTGCCACCTATGTCTATGCGTAAACCACATCATCTTGGTATTTTTAATCCCGATGTTCCTTATGTGCGTTACCGGGATATTTTCTGGAAACTTTTTGAAGGGGCGGAAGATAAGACGGTGGTGCTTTTTGGCGGCGGTTTTATGTTCGAGGATTATATGAAAAAGTATGGAAGGGCATATCCACCTGCTTTTATTGTGGATAATGATGAGAAAAAGTGGGGAACTACTCGCAAGGGTGTGGAAATTATCGAGCCAGATAAACTTCTGGACATGCCGGAAAGTCAGCTTCACTTAATAATATGCAGTATTCACTACAAGGCTATTGCGAAGCAACTGGAGGGTATGGGAATTAAGAAATACAAGGTTTATGTCCAGGAAAGGGAATGGATTTTGGATGATGAGCAGGAGAGGTGAGTGTTGTGAAAAAATATCATAAAGGATATGTCCAAGGCACCTTTGATCTTTTCCACGTTGGTCATCTGAATCTTTTACGCCGGGCTAAGGAGCGGTGTGATTATCTGTTGGTTGGTGTTGTGTCCGATGAGCTCAATGAGGTGTATAAGGGAGTGCGTCCCTTTGTGCCTTATCAGGAGCGTTCTGAAGTGGTGGCCGGTTGTCGTTATGTGGATGAGGTCATCAAGATAGATGTGGGACACGACGACAAGCTTAAGATTTGGGAAGAGCATCATTTTGACTGCCATTTCTGTGGTGATGACCATGGGGGCTGGGAGGGGCTTATTGATGAGCTCCATAAGCGTGATTCTGAGGTGGAATTTTTCCCGTATACCGAGACCACCAGCTCCACCCGCATAAAGGAAGAGCTGAAGAAGCGGCTGCTGTACCACCAGGATGATGTAATGTCCTTCGATGTGTTTGATACCCTTGTTACACGAAAGGTTGCTACACCACGGGGAATCTTTGCCCTTATGCAGCAACGGTTGGCTGATGAATCGGTGTTACCGAAGTTGCCTTTGCGGGTGCGTAAAGGGTTTTATGATATGCGTTGGTACTATGAGAGCGTGGCCCGTAATAAATGGCAAAAAGAGTTGACAGAGGATGTAACCTTTGTCCAGATATACCAGTGCCTGGGTGATGCAGAAGGCTTATCATCGGAGCAGCTTCAGGGGCTGATGGATTTGGAATTGGCTGTGGAACGGGAAAATCTTGTGGGAATTGAGGATAATATCAGTCAGCTAAAAAAACTGCTGGCTTCTGGGCTTCGTGTAATTCTGATTTCGGATATGTATCTAAGCGGAGATCATATTCGCTCGCTGTTGGTGACTGTGGACGAGGTGTTCAGTAATCTGCCAATCTATTCCTCAGCAGATATGCTAAAGGCAAAATGGAGCGGCAATGGCTATAAGTATGTTCAAAAGCAGGAGCATCTGAATGTATTTCGTTGGGTACATACAGGTGACAACAAGTCTTCGGATATTGGCCAGGCCCAGGAATTGGGTATCAAGACCGTTTATTATAATGGAGCGGCCCTGACCCGTAGGGAAGGTGAATTGCTGACCAAATATGAAGGGGACATTCATTGGCAATTGAAGGTAGGGGAATTGCGGCTGCGTCGCCTGAAGGGGCAGGATGTATCGCTGGATGCGCTGCCAGATTTGCCTAATGAGGAATATGTTCCCTTCGGATTGGCCAACAGGTATCCTGTGGGTGTGCTGGCGGATAGAATTGCTTTGTATGGGGCTGGCCGCATGGGGCGTGATCTTTATGCCAGATTACAGAAGCAGGACAAAACTGTTGTCTGTTGGGTTGATAAGCAGGCTGATTCCTTGCAGAGCCAGGGCCTGAAGGTCGAGTCAATAGACCGTCTGTTGCAAAAAGATTTTGATCAGGTGGTAGTTGCCGTTAAAAGTCGGGAAAAATCCTGCGAGATATTTGTGGAACTCAGTGCTATGGGAATTGAAAAAGAAAAGATTTTCTGGACATAACATAGCAGGTAAAAACAGCGTCGTGGTTGGTGAATGTTGGCTGGCCTCGGCGCTTTTCGCTTGTCAAAGGAAAAAATTCTCTTCTCACTTTAGAAATCGTCTATTATTTACGATTAATATGTTGAAGCGTATTTTAATCATTTTATTTGCATAAGTTTTTTACAATGAAAAAGAATTAAAAGACTTTTCAAGGATGTATATAGTAATTTAGCATGGATGCTAGGTGGTGGGATGCAATGGTAATTTCCAATAATGCTACTGCAGGATTTATCTTGGGTACATTAAATAAAAACATAAATAAAAAGTCAAAAGCAGCCGGTCAGTTGGCGTTAGGCGAAAAAATACGTAACGCTGGGGATGATGCCTCTAGCTACGCTATTTCGGAAAGAATGCGGGTTTGTATTCGTTCGTTGGATCAGGCTGATGCCAATGTGCAAAACGGTGCTTCCATGCTCCGGGTGGCCGAGGGGGCTATTCAGAGCCAGATAAATCTTCTTCGCACAGTAAAAGCGAAGGTTATTGATGCCCATAATGATACTAATACAGATGCTGATAGGGCGATTATCCAAAAGGAAATCAGCCAGTATTATGATGAGATAAATGATATTGCCGCAGAAACTACCTTTAATGGCAAGCATCTTTTACTGGGTACCAAAGTCTCTGAATCTGTAAAGAGCTGGTATAGGCTAGACCATGCGGAAAAGCTGGAGGGCAGTGATGATTTTGGCTTTATTTCCGGTTCAGCCGCTACACTGGATGGGTATACTATAAATACATTGAGTACAAATTCCTTGTCCGGCGGAACTGCGGATAGCTCTAACGTTGTTAAGATTACTTTCACTGATGGGGTTAATAAAACAGATTTGTACCATAAAGCCTTTAAAATATCATATCCAGAAGGGGAGCAGACTTTTGTTTTTACTGATGATGCTAGCAAGTATTATGGAGAGAATGTTCATAAACTTGATATACATAATGGTGCATTGAGCACCTCAATAGAAAATATTGTGAAACCAGCTATAAATGCTTATGTGCATGCCGAATATAGTGCCGATTCAAGTGGGAGAAGTATTATTCTCACAACGGTAAAGGGTGGTTACGAAACAAATGATACAAGCAAATACAATGTGGTTGGTGTTTCTGTATCTAGTGGAGTTGGTGCCACCCCGTTGCCATCTGCGTATATTCACAATCAATACTCAGGCGCGGATGGCGCAACTGCCTCTTGGCCATGGGATTTATCCGCATATAATTCTGCGGATATGTCCAAGGCAGAGGAATTTATTTCTCAATATGTTGGTCAGGCAATTACCCATACTGGTAATTCTGCAACCTATGAGTTTATAGATAGCAGTAAAACACAATCTACTGATAGTATGACTAAAATAAGTGGTTCTACGGCAGTAGACTTAAATCAGCTACGCAGTGCGGTAAGTTCCGGAAAAACTGTGGCGGAGGCCTTTGTTGACCTTTTGACAAGTAAGATGGGGTCGAATTTGGTTGAAAGCGTTAAGACCTCCGGTCAGGTAACGGGATTAAAGATAAAGGCTACTACCCATGGAACAGCTGGCAATGATCAGAAAATTGTGTTTAAGCAGGCTGATTTGCGGGATTATACCCTTGATTTTAAGAGTTTGTTTGATTCCAAGGGTATAGCTGATGCAGATATTGCTGCTAAACTAGATGGTAAAGGTTTTAGATTTTATGAGGACACCACTCAAAGTAAATGGGTCAATGTTCTGTTCGTTAACGGAGTGAATCCAAATGATGACGAGCGTCCACCTAGTGGTGGCCGTGGAATGGACATAGATACTTTGGTAGTTGATTTGTCTGATGTAACTGATTTTAATAGTTTTCTGAAGACCTTATATCAGGGGGATGGCGATAAAAATCCAGAGGGGTTGTCGCAATTACTGAATAGGACTAGCGATTATTTTCGGTTATTAGTGGATTATGATAAAGGTACTATGACCATTTATGATAATCGTCGGTACTATGTGGCCAATGAAGCCAAGATTGCCGATGGAGTCTGGGATAATGTAGTAAGTGATAGTCGTAATACCTATGTAAATGATTTGGTTATCCAGCATACTGATAAATCCAGTGCTAATATCCATGTGCGGATTCCACAGACCACCATGGATCAGATTTTTGGCTACAAGATTGGTGACGGGTCCTTGGATGATTATAGCGTAATGACCTCGGACAAGCGGGAGTTCCTTTTAGGACAGGATTATCCGGTTAAGGTAACGGGCGCTTTAGACAAGGGGCTTCAATATCTTATTGACGCCAATACCCTTATTGGTTCCCAGATTGTTCATATGGAATTTGCTGATGCGAATATCGTTACACAGGTGGAGAATACCAAGGCAGCGGAATCGGTAATAAGGGATGCGGATATGGCTAAGAGTGCTATGGATATGGCTACTGCCAATATTTTGAGCCAGTCCACCATGGCTATGTTGAGTCAGTTCAATCACAGTTCGTCAGATGTACTTAATTTATTACAATAAAATATTTTTGCTGTAAAATGCATTATAACTGCTGTACATTTATGTGTATGGCAGTTATTTTCATTTTTAGGATTATTAATTGTTTTCGTATATTTACCATAACATAAATACCATATGTTCCCATCATCACCTTAATTTGTCAGAATATTTGGAAAACACTTTATGGGTTGCTTAATGTTTTCGATAAATAAGGTGAGGAGTATATTAATGCTGCGTTATAGATGTAGGTGATTATTATGGCAATGGTAATAAACAATAATATAGCGGCAATGACTATATTAGGTGAGACAACTAAAAATAGTAAAGCAATGAAGAAAAGTCTGGAAAAGGTTTCTTCTGGTATGAAGATAAACAGTGCAGGGGATGGTGCCTCAGAATACAGCATTTCTGAAAAGATGCGGGCGCAGATACGGAGCCTCAATCAGGACAGCCAGAACGCCCAGAATGCCCAAAGCATGTTGAGGGTTGCTGATGGTGTGTTGTCTAATTCGGTTGCCATTATGCGGACCATGAAGGAAAAGGCTATTGATGCGGCCAATGATACAAATACTGATGCTGACCGGGCAATTATTCAAAAGCAGTTGGATCAGCAGATTGACCAGCTTAATGATAATGCTCTGGTTACTTTTAATGGCCGGTATTTGTTTGATGGGGCGGCGGATCATACTTATAGTAATGAGCAGACCATTATGGCGGCTCTCAATACCGAATGGATTGGGAACAGCCTGGATTTGATTGCCCGTTCCACAGGACTCAGCTTTGAAAAAGGCGATCCCAGTGTAAAGGAAATGACGGTGAAGTTTGAAGATATTTCCAGTGGTGCTCAGGCCGATGCATTGGCTTGGGTTACATCCTATTTTTCCGGTAATACCACCAACAAGCTGGAAATGACAGTAAATATGCATTACTACAACAATTTGGTGGAGGGAGATGTAAACGGTAAAAGTACAAGTACCAGTGCCTATTTGGACCGTACCATTGCTCATGAGATGACCCATGCGGTTATGTCAGCTGGGATTGAAGGCTTTGGCGGATTGTATGCCTGTATCAAGGAAGGCGCGGCGGAGGTTGTCCATGGTATAGATGATGAGCGCGGTGCCAGGATTCAAAATCTGGCGAACGCCAAGACGATTTATGAAAAGCTGACTACCAGTACTTCGGCTGAAGGGAATGATACTTATGCAGCCGGGTATGTAATGTTCCGTTATATGGCGGCCCAAAGCGGCTTTACGGCGGAAAAGGCTTTGACACAGTTTATGCAGTCCTTGGCCAGTGGAACTGGAGCAATGACTACTGCACGTATTGATGCGGCAGTAGGCGCTGCCACCAAGGGAAAGTTCACGACCTTTGAGGCCATGAAGAATCAGATGAAAGCTGATGAGGAGGCAGCGGCCAGTGGAACCGATTTTTTAAAGACTTATTGTGATATTATCCTGCCCAACAAAGATACTGGTGCTATTACCGGCCGTGATGCCGGGGTTAGCCGGATCAACAAGACAGCTGAGTCAGTTGTACCGGAGGGCGGCTCCGTGAAATTCTGGACTAATCCGGATAGCGATTCAACCTTTATAAACGGTCTGGAAGTTAAATGGCCAATGGAATATATGGATATTCGCGGTGGCTTGTTTTTCCAAATAGGTACCAAGGCGGCCCAGAATATTCATGCAGTATTCTCCAAGGCTGATGCTCAGGCGTTGGGCCTTCAGGATAAGGATGGGAAGAATATCAGCGTGCAGACCCAGGGGGATGCTTCCAATGCCATTTCCCAGCTGGATCGCTCCATTGAAAGAGCTCTTAATCAATTGACAAAGATTGGTGCACTCCATAGCCGATTGGAGTATACCAATGATAATATTATTACTGCTTCCGAGAATGTTACCTCTGCTGAGAGCGTAATACGAGATGCTGATATGGCAAAGGAAATGACGGGCTACACCAAGAACAATGTATTGTTGCAGGCGGCTCAGTCCATGCTCAGCCAGGCAAATCAGAATTCGTCAGCGGTACTTAGCTTGTTGCAGTAATTATTTATAGAATAGTGTTAGGTAAGGTGCCATAGGGTTAGTGTTTTCTTTATGGAGGGGGTCTCCAAATGGGAATCGTTAATAATATTTCCTCCAATATGATTTTGGGGGAGCTTCATAAAAATACCAAGAAGAAAGACAAGGCCTCGGCTCAGCTGGCTTTGGGCGAAAAGATACGCAATGCCGGAGATGATGCTTCAGGCCTTGCTATATCTGAAAAAATGCGGGTTCGTATCCGTGCCTTGGGGCAGGATGAAGCCAATGTAAAAAATGGTGCCTCTATGCTTCGGACAGCCGAGGGGGCAATACAGAGTCAGATTAACCTTCTTCGTACTATTAAGGAGCGGGTTATTAATGCGCACAATGATCATAATACGGATATTGATCGGGCTATTATCCAAAAGGAAATATCCCAGTATTATGAGGAGATAAATGATATTGCAGCGGAGACAACATTTAACAGCAAGCTGCTGTTGCTGGGGAATACTGTGCAGGAAACGGTGAAAAGCTGGGTGGTGCTTGACCATGCAGAGTTGGTTGAGGACAGTGATAGCTTGAACTTGATTCCGAATAATTTTGACTCGTTGGATAATCAACAGGGACCTTTTGACACATTTGGCAAAGCCACGGATACGGTTCCGTATGATGGGTATAATTTAAAAACAGTTAGTGCCACTACTATACCGGGGTATGATGTGGACGCCACTACGGATGCAAGTACATCAAAATTGCATGGCGGGACGGCCAATTCACCTAATACTATGGTGATTGACCTGACGGGGAAAAGCCTTTCTGATCTGAATAATAAAGCCTTTAGTGTGAGATATTTATATAATACAACCACCAAGTCGACCAGAAGCCAGACTTATGTTCTGACAGACAATACAGGCAATAATTACAAGAGTGGCTATGAAATAGGTATTGCTGGTAAGTCTAATGCTGATATTGCTACGGCCATTGCCAGTAGCATAAATTCCACGATAGGGAGTTATTATACGGCCACTGTCTCGGGAGAACAGGTTATACTAACGACTAAAAATACCGGAACGGATACTAAAAACACAGCTTATTATGATGTATATGGTGCATCTATGACGGCGGGGGATTATAGCTCGGGGGTAAATCGTACGGCTGCACCGGCCAGCGGCTTGGGAACCTTTAAGCTAGGTGACGGTACCCCAGGCAAGAATGCAACAACCAAAAAGGTATATAATCCTAGCACGGATTTATATGAAGATGTTCCAGATCAACCGGCCACTTATGCGACTATCAGTAAAAATATCAGCGGTGTGCCGAATGGTTCGGGTATTACGGTAACTGCTGGTGGTACCTACTACTTGGGATTTAAGGATGGTAATGATCCGCCAAGCTATGATGGCTCGAAGGGATATACTGTGGTAGGCAAGAATTATTCCGGTAATGCAACTGTTTCTCTTGGTTATGTACGGGCTAGCTTTTCCGGTGGTACTATGACCTTGACTTCCACGCGGGCTGGTACAGTGGGGAATAATTATGGCGTGACATCGGATGGTATTACAGCATCCACAGCCACCACTAAACCTGATTACTACACAGCAGCAACTGCCCTTACAGGGTTTACCAACAACCAAGATGCCACTGATGGGGAAATTGCCCATTGGGATTGGGACTTATCTGACTACAATGTTTCTGATGCCGGTAAGGCTGAGGAATTTATTGACGCTATGGTGGGAAAAGCGTTCTCCCGCAGTTATAATTCAACAAACTATGAGTTCGTTGATTCGGGGAAGGCTCCGGCGGTGGAAAGTCTTAATCAGATAAATGGTTCTTCGCAGATTGATTTAAATACCCTGCGGACTAATGTGGCAAATGGCCAGACCATTGCTGAAGCTTTTTCTAATTTGATAACCGGGCGGCTGGGCTCTACTTATTCGACGGCAATCAAAAATGGGGCCAATGATATTGTGGGGGTTCAAATCAATGCCAATGTTCCCGGTACCGCTGGCAACAATCAGTATGTTACATTTAAAGAGGGTGGCCTTAGACATTATACCGTTGATTTTGCCAGTGCATTTGCCGCTAGGGGAATAGCTGATGGTGATATTGCCTCAGCACTTAATGGCAAGGGACTGAGATTTTATTGTGCCACCGACGAATCACAATGGGTAAATGTGCAGTTTGTTAATGGCATAAGTCCCGATGATGATGATCGCCCAACCAGTGGTACTGCGGCTTTAGATATAAAGACCTTTGTGGTGGATGTGTCTGATGTAACTGATGTGAAATCGCTGGTGAAGACCATTTACGAGGGGGATGGCAATAAAAATCCTAAAGGCTTGGCTGACTGGTTAAAAAATGATTATAATCATATGTTTTTGCTGGCTGCCAACTATGATGCGGGAAGCATTACTATTTATGACCATCGGCGCTATACCCTTTTGAATGATAGCCGATATAAATCCCAGGAGAAAGGGGCCAAAATTGCCGATGGGGTTCTGGATAATGTGGTACAGGATAAGCGCTATGTCTATGTAAATGATTTGGTTATCCACCATACCGACCGGTCAAGTGCCAATATCCATGTTCGGATTCCGCAGACTACCATGGACCATATCTTTGGTTACAAGGTTGGCAGCTATTCTTTGGATGATTACAGCGTTCTTACCAGTGAGAAGCGTGAAAAACTTTTGGGGACCGATGGGCCACCGAAGGTGGAGGGGACCTTGGACAAAGGCCTTCAGTACCTGATTGATGCCAATACCCTGATTGGTGCCCAGATTGTTCATATGGAACACGCAGAAGCTAATATTATTACGGATCAGGAAAGTACCATGGCGGCGGAGTCGGTTATCCGGGATGCAGATATGGCTAAGAGTTCTTTGGAGTTAGCTACGGCCCAGATTCTATCTCAAACCGGTCAGGCTATGCTGAGCCAATCCAACCAAAATAGCAGCAATGTTTTGAGTTTGTTGCAATAAAGCAAAAAATACAGAGACCACTGGCGGAAATATTTCCCTTGTCGGTGGTCTCTTTTTGTTTGACAATATGGGGTTATTGTACTAATATAGTAACAATCTCTTTTGGTCGGCGACGGATTTTGCAGGCTGGAAGAAACAAAATTTAACAGAAAAGAAGGGATTATGTTGGCATTCTATTTTGATGAACCTTCACACACTTTTGGCGAGTATTTATTGGTTCCTGGTTACTCATCGGACAAGTGCATTCCGGCGAATGTGTCCTTGCGGACCCCACTGGTAAAGTTCAAGAAGGGTGAAGAACCAAAGATTTCCATGAATATTCCAATGACCTCGGCCATTATGCAGTCTGTCTCCAATGATACTATGGCGATAGCTCTGGCACGGGAAGGCGGCGTGTCATTTATTTATGGTTCACAGACAATAGAAGAAGAAGCGGCTATGGTGGCCCGGGTAAAGAATTACAAGTCCGGTTTTGTTAGCAGCGATTCCAATATTAAGCCTACCACCACCCTGGGTGAGATTTTGGCTTTAAAGGAAAAGACTGGCCACTCCACTATGGCAGTTACTGAGGACGGGGAGCCTACTGGCAAGCTTTTGGGTATTGTTACCAGCCGTGATTATCGTATCACTCGCATGTCTTTGGATACTCAGGCTAAGGAATTCATGACTCCATTTGACAAGCTTATTTATGCTGGGGCCAACACCACCTTGTCCGAGGCCAACGACCTGATTTGGGAGCACAAGCTGAACATGCTGCCATTGGTAGATGACAATCAGCGGCTCTTATACATGGTATTCCGTAAGGATTACACCGATAACAAAAACAACGAGTATGAGCTGATCGACAGCAAGAAGCGCTACATCGTGGGTGCTGGTATTAACACCCGGGATTATGCTGAGCGTGTACCGGCCCTGCTGAAGGCGGGAGCTGATGTATTGTGCATTGACTCTTCCGAGGGCTTCTCCGAGTGGCAGCGCATTACTTTGAAGTATATTCATGAGAACTTTGGTGAGGATGTTAAGGTCGGTGCCGGTAATGTCGTGGACCGGGACGGCTTTATGTTCTTGGCAGAAGCTGGTGCGGACTTTATTAAGGTAGGTATCGGCGGCGGTTCCATCTGTATCACCCGTGAAACCAAGGGTATCGGCCGTGGCCAGGCAACTGCCTTGATTGATGTATGCAAGGCTCGGGATGAGTATTATCAGAAGACTGGTATTTATATCCCTGTATGTTCCGATGGTGGTATCGTTCATGATTACCACATGACCTTGGCTTTGGCTATGGGCGCTGACTTCATGATGCTGGGCAGATATTTCTCCCGCTTTGATGAGAGCCCAACTGACAAGATTAAGATTAATGGCAATTACTATAAGGAGTATTGGGGCGAAGGCTCCAACCGGGCCCGCAACTGGATGCGTTATGATTTGGGCGGTGCCAAGAAGCTGTCCTTTGAGGAGGGCGTGGACTCCTACGTACCATATGCTGGTCCTTTGAAGGACAATGTTGGGGTTACTTTGAGTAAGATCCGCTCCACCATGTGCAACTGTGGTGCATTGACCATTCCAGAGCTTCAGGAGAAGGCCAGATTGACTTTGGTATCTTCCACAAGTATTGTGGAGGGTGGTTCCCATGATGTAATCTTGCGGGATAAGTTCACCGGAACCAACTTATAATATAGGTGTGCAAAGAGGTGTGAAATTTTTTTTCACATCTCTTTTAATTTAGCCAGAGGGAACCCTTTTCGGGAGAGTGTGAAAGTTTTTCTGTAAATAATATTAACAATAACCTTTAAGGTCTTCTATGGTAAAATAAAATCATAGGAGGC